>NZ_MIIZ01000620.1:0-6221 GCF_001743005.1 Shigella sp. FC1967
AATTATTAAATATTATTATTACTAAGATTGTTGTTAATTCACAACGCTAGCCTTATTTAATAAATATTATTTATAACTAAAGACGAAAAACACTATAAACATAATAAAAAAACCCAGTGATTCAATTAAGATTTCACTGGGTTTAAGTATAAATAACAATAAATTATTTATAAAAAGCTAATTTTTATTCAACTGTAACCGATTTTGCTAAGTTACGAGGTTGGTCTACGTCTGTGCCTTTAATCAAAGCAACATGATAAGACAATAACTGTAATGGTACTGTATAGAAAATTGGTGCGATCAGATCTTCAACATGAGGTAAAGAAATTAACTTCATCGTTTCGTTTTCTTCAAAGCCTGCATCTTGATCAGCAAACACATACAGTAAACCACCTCGAGCCCGAACTTCTTCGATATTAGATTTTAATTTCTCTAATAATTCATTGTTAGGAGCGATGATGATAACTGGCATATCTGCATCAATTAATGCTAATGGACCATGTTTTAATTCACCAGCCGCATAAGCTTCAGCATGAATATAAGAGATCTCTTTTAACTTTAATGCACCTTCTACCGCAATCGGGTATTGGTCACCACGACCTAAGAATAAGGCATGGCTTTTTTCTGAGAAGTCTTCAGCTAACGCTTCAATCACTTTATCTTTCGATAACATACTTTCAATGCGGCTTGGTAATGCGTGTAATGCCACTGAAACTTCATGCTCTAATGTTGTAACACCTTTAATACGTCCCATATATGCCACCAGCATTAATAGAACAGTTAACTGTGTTGTAAATGCTTTGGTCGATGCAACACCGATTTCTGCACCCGCTTTAGTCATCAAGACAAATTCAGATTCACGGACCAAAGAAGATCCTGCCACATTACAAATCGCCAATGATGATAAATAGCCTAACTCTTTAGATAAACGCAGAGCCGCTAATGTATCCGCGGTTTCACCCGATTGAGATAATGTAATCAGTAAGCTATTACGGCGAGTTGCGGGTTTGCGATAACGATATTCTGATGCAATTTCAACATCACAAGGAATACCCGCTAAAGATTCAAACCAGTAACGAGAAACCATTCCTGCATTATAAGATGTACCACAAGCAACAATTTGGATATGTTCTACTTGAGATAAGATCGCTTCTGCTTTAGGACCTAATTCACTAAGATCGATACCTTCAGCCTGTAAACGACCTTCAAGCGTATTTTTAATTGCAAGAGGTTGTTCGTAGATCTCTTTTTGCATGTAATGACGATACACGCCTTTATCACCGGCATCGTATTGAACGTTAGATTCAATCGTATCGCGAACAACTTCCTCACCGTTCATATCAAAAATATGAACATGGCGACGTGTAATTTCAACGATATCGCCTTCTTCAAGGTAGATAAAACGACGAGTGACAGGTAATAATGCTAATTGGTCTGAAGCTAGGAAATTTTCACCGACACCGAGACCAACCACCAGCGGGCTACCTGAGCGAGCAGCAACGAGAAGTTCAGGTGTGCGGCTGTCCATAATGACAGTGCCATAAGCACCGCGTAATTGAGGAATAACACGTTGTACAACTTCACGTAATGTACCACCTTGACGCTGTTCCCAATTAACAAGGTGAGCAATGACTTCGGTATCCGTTTGAGATGCAAACTGATATCCTTTTTTAATTAATTCTGCTTTCAGTTCTTGGTAGTTTTCAATAATGCCATTGTGTACAACTGCAATCGTACCCGATACATGAGGATGCGCATTATTTTCACAAGGTTCACCGTGTGTTGCCCAACGTGTATGAGCAATACCTGTACCACCAATCACTTCTGTTTTTTCTGCCTCTTCTGCCAGCATTTGTACTTTGCCAACTTCACGCAGACGTGTCATTTTACAGTCATTATCCACAACCGCTAAACCCGCAGAATCATAACCGCGGTATTCTAAACGACGTAAGCCTTCAATTAAGATTTCAGCGATATCGCGTTGTGCAACTGCACCTACTATTCCACACATTGTGTTATTCCTAAAACTGTGCGTTTATTCGCACTTGGATGTCTTATACCTGATTGGTTTGTTCCCCAAGCCATTGTAGAAAGTGGGGATATTTTTTTGTTTTTAGAATAATAGCGTACAAGAAAAGGACGTTAATTAAATATACGCCCTTTTCTTAAAATTATTGTTTTTTCTTCACTGGACGTTTCCATCCAGTGATATGGGTTTGCTTAACTCGACTGATCACTAACTCGTTTTCATTCACGTTTTTAGTGAGCGTTGTGCCTGCACCAATGGTTGCTCCACTAGCAACCGTCACTGGCGCCACTAATTGGGTATCTGAACCAATAAAGACATCATCACCAATCACTGTTTTGAATTTATTCGCACCATCGTAGTTACAAGTAATCGTACCTGCACCAATATTAACGTTAGCGCCAACTTCAGTATCGCCTAAATAAGTCAGATGACCTGCTTTAGAACCAACACCTAAGCTTGCTTTTTTCATCTCAACAAAATTACCGACGTGTGCTTTATCCGCTAATTCACTACCTGGACGAAGGCGCGCAAATGGCCCAACAGTACACTCTTGAGCTAAGTTTGCATCCTCGATCACCGTATAAGGGCTAATAATAGAATTATCGCCAATCACACAGTTTTTCAGGACACATCCTGTACCAATTTCAACGTTATTTCCTAAAGTCACATTGCCTTCAATAATAACGTTAGTATCAATCACAACATCTTGACCGTGAGTTAATGTGCCACGTAAATCAAAGCGTGCGGGATCAAGCAACATAACACCTTCTAATAATAAGCGTTCGGCCTGTTCTGTTTGGTAAATACGTTCTAATGCAGCCAGTTGTAAACGGTTATTCACGCCTTCCATTTCACTATGACGACGAGGATGAGCCGTTTCAATTTTACGACCTTCTTTATGCGCTAATGCGATAATGTCAGTAATGTAATACTCTTTTTGTGCATTGTTATTATTGAGCTTACCTAACCAACGTTTTAAATCACCACCGTTTGCGACTAAAATACCCGTGTTGATTTCAGTAATTTTGAGTTGTTCTTCAGAAGCGTCTTTTTGTTCAATAATGCCGGTCACTTCGCCATTTTCGCGAACAATACGACCATAGCCTGTTGGGTTATCTAAAATAACCGTTAATAAACCAATACCACCTTCTGGTTTCACTTCAATTAAACGTTCTAACGTTTCTTTGGTAATAAGTGGAACATCACCATAAAGCATCAGGATATCTTCATCATCAGCAAAGAAAGGGGCAGCTTGTTGCATTGCGTGACCCGTTCCTAGTTGCTCTGCTTGTAGTACCCAATTAACAGGTTGTGAGCCTAATTTTTCTTTCATTAGTTCACCACCGTGCCCATAGACAAGGTGTGTTTGTTGAGCACCTAATGACTTGGCGGTATCAATCACATGTTGAACCATGGATTTACCTGCAAGTTTATGAAGAACTTTAGGTAATTGTGAATACATGCGGGTGCCTTTTCCCGCAGCAAGAATAACAACGCTTTTAGCTGAATTAGACATAATTAACCTGATAACTCCCGTAAAGAATGGCAAGTAAACCTGTTTATGCCAAATAATACTACATATTTCGTCACACAAAATATTTCATGACGCAAAAAAGCCAGTTAGCGAAGAACCAACTGGCTTTTTTATTCATAGACTGCCTGTTTACATCAACGTCGAGTCAATTCGATTACACGTAGTTTTGCAATCGCTTTGGCTAATTCTGCTGATGCTTGAGCATAATCAACATCACCATGAGAGGATTGAATGTGTTCTTCAGCTTTACGCTTAGATTCCAACGCTTTCGCTTCATCCAAATCACGACCACGGATCGCTGTATCTGCCAGTACAATGACGCCCGTCGGCTGAACTTCGAGAATACCACCTGAAAGGTAGATAACCTCTTCTTCACCCGATGTTTTTACGACACGTACCATGCCCGGTTTTATGGCAGTTAATAACGGGGTATGCTGCGGATAAATACCGAGCTCACCTTCGCTACCAGTTACCTGAATTCGTTTGACTTCGCCGTCATATAACTGCTTTTCAGCGCTGACAACTTTCAGGTGGAACGATGTATCGGCCATATCAACCTCCCGTCAGCCGTATTAAAGCTTCTTAGCTTTTTCTACTGCTTCTTCGATAGTACCAACCATGTAGAACGCCTGCTCTGGCAGGTGGTCATAATCACCGTTCAGAATACCTTTAAAGCCACGAATAGTGTCTTTCAGGGAAACGAACTTACCTGGTGAACCGGTAAATACTTCAGCAACGAAGAATGGCTGAGATAGGAAGCGCTGGATCTTACGCGCACGCGCAACAACCAGTTTATCTTCTTCTGACAGTTCATCCATACCTAAGATAGCGATGATGTCTTTCAGTTCCTGATAACGTTGCAGGATAGACTGAACACCACGAGCCACATCATAGTGCTCTTGGCCAACTACCAGCGGGTCTAACTGACGACTGGTTGAATCCAGTGGGTCAACCGCAGGGTAGATACCTAATGAAGCAATTTGACGGCTCAGTACAACTGTCGCATCTAAGTGAGCAAACGTTGTTGCTGGAGATGGGTCAGTTAAGTCATCCGCAGGTACGTATACAGCTTGTACAGAGGTGATAGAACCTGTTTTGGTTGAAGTGATACGTTCTTGCAGAACACCCATCTCTTCAGCCAATGTTGGCTGGTAACCTACCGCTGATGGCATACGACCTAACAGTGCTGATACTTCAGTACCTGCTAAGGTATAACGATAAATGTTATCAACAAATAACAATACGTCACGGCCTTCATCACGGAATTTTTCAGCCATCGTCAAACCCGTCAGTGCTACACGCAGACGGTTTCCTGGTGGCTCATTCATCTGACCATAAACTAACGATACTTTGTCAAGAACGTTAGAATCTGTCATTTCATGATAGAAGTCGTTACCCTCACGAGTACGCTCACCAACACCAGCAAATACAGAGTAACCTGAGTGCTCGATCGCGATGTTACGGATCAATTCCATCATGTTAACTGTTTTACCAACACCCGCACCACCGAACAGACCTACTTTACCCCCTTTAGCAAATGGACAGATTAAGTCCATTACTTTGATACCGGTTTCAAGCAGTTCTTGTGAGTTTGATAACTCTTCGTAGGTTGGCGCTTCACGGTGGATAGACCAACGTTCTTCAGTTGCAATATCACCTTTCATATCGATAGGTGTACCCAGAACGTTCATGATACGTCCCAGTGTTGCTTTACCTACTGGTACTTCAATTGGGTGGCCTAAGTTTTCAACTTTTAAGCCACGGCTTAAACCGTCTGATGTACCCATAGCGATACAACGAACGATACCACCGCCTAACTGTTGCTGAACTTCCAGCACCAGTTTTTCTTTACCATTCATAACCTCAAGAGCGTCGTATACTTTAGGGACGCTATCCTGAGGGAACTCGGCGTCCACTACGGCGCCGATTACCTGGACAATCTTTCCAGTAGCCATCTTGAATCCTCTACGTAATTCGTAAACCTAGCTGTTATACCGCGGCTGCACCAGACACAATTTCTGTAAGTTCCTGAGTAATGCTTGCTTGGCGTGCTTTGTTGTACACCAATTGCAGTTCTTTAATCAGGTTACCACCGTTATCTGTAGCGGCTTTCATCGCGACCATTCGGGCGGCCTGCTCACTCGCTAAGTTCTCTACGACGCTCTGGTAAACTTGCGATTCGATATAACGACGCAGTAAAGTATCCAGTAACGCCTTAGGATCAGGTTCGTACAGATAATCCCAAGATTTTTCTTTCAGCTCTTCATCATCACCTGGAGGTAATGGTAAAACCTGAAGGATTTTAGGCTCTTGAGCCATGGTATTGATGAACTTATTTGCCACCACATACAGTTTATCTAAACGACCTTCGTCATAAGCCTGCAACATGATATTGACTGGACCGATAAGGTCTGACAGTTTTGGATCATCACCCATACCCGTTACTTGACCAACAACATTCCCGCCTACTGAGCCAAAGAATGAAGCGGCTTTAGAACCGATTAGTGCTAAATCTACCTGTACACCTTTTTCAGACCACTCTTTCATGTCTGCCAGCAGTTTTTTGAACAAATTAATGTTCAAACCACCACACAAACCACGGTCGGTCGAAACAACCAGGTACCCGACACGTTTAACTTCACGCTCTTCGAGGTATGG
>NZ_MIIZ01000621.1:0-21660 GCF_001743005.1 Shigella sp. FC1967
ATTAATTAAATAAAAAACAGCCAGATTTGAACATAAGCTGTAATATAAAAAGAATATTTAAAGTGATATTTAATTGCATAATAGATAACTAAAAATATAAATATAATTAATTACTCTAAAAATATGTAAAATAAAAAAACATTAGTATTTTTTATTTATTAATGGATGCTATGAGATTATATCTAGTAGTTTTTTTTTAATTTTTATCCAATTAAAAAACGCTTTGTCTTTATCACAAAATGCCCGTCGATAAAATTTAAAACAATAATGTTAGATTAATTCAATACAATAAAAATTAACCTAAAGTACTTGGTACTAGAATTTCAGTCGCAACAATCACAATCACAAGACCGACCAATACAGGTACAGAAACACGTTTCATTACTTCGAAAGGTGAAATTTTGGCCATTCCTGAGACCGCAACCACAACACCAGAAACCGGAGATAATGTACGACCTAAGTTCGAAGCTTGTAACATAGGAATAGTTAAATAAGCTGGATTCACGCCCATATTACTTGCTAAACGAGGAATTAATTCAACAAATGCATAGAATGGTGCGTTACCAGAGCCTGTGGTCATCGCCGCTAACATGGTGATTAATACCAGAGCAATCATCATCACAATCGCACCCGAACCTAATGACTGAGCACCTTCAATTAGCGCATTGATAAAGCCAACGGTTGTCAAGCCCTGAGCAAATACCCCAGCTGCGACTAATAACATAACAACTTGAGCAAATGCATCTGCCATACCACGGTAGGCGACTTCTAAACCTTCAAAAACTTGTTTGGCGCTAAAACTACGAATAAATTCGATAATAGCCGCTAAAATCATGCAGATGATAATAATGGCAACAATATGAAGTTCTGGTAACCATTTACCATCAAAAACGAGAACACCGATAATGGGTGTAAAAGGTAAAATCGCATAGAAACTTGGGGCGTGCGTTTTGATCTCATTCACGTCTAACATTTCTGTTTCAATATGCTCTTTGCGGTCAAGGTAACGCTGCCAGAAGAAGTGAGCGATACACATACCAATAATTGCAGCAATCGAAATAGGTAATGTAGTTTTAAATGCGAAATCAATCAGCGGCATTTGAGACGCTTCAGCGGCTAAAATCACATCGCCCGATGTTGGCGCTAAAATAATAGAAGCTGGAGACGCACAAATTGCAGCAGCAGCGCCTCGGCTAATTCCCATATTCACCATAACAGGGAACAGTGTTGCCATTAATAACACACCTAAACCTGTTGCTGATGAAACAGCCAGTGACATCAAGCATGCAACAATGTAAGCCGCAACCATCAGAAGATATGGTGAATTAATCATTTTGAGTGGACGTGATGCTAATTTAACAACAACATCATTAGCACCGATGTGTGTCATATAAGAAGCAAAACCACAAAGTATCATGATCATCATACCTAAATCGCCACCACGGCTCATTAGTAGATTTTTCACATACTCAACAATGTCGATTAAGCCATAACCTGTTGCAGTAGCACTTGCTGGTAAAACAGCTCTTCCCATAATAACGCTGATGATCAGTAATAACAGACCACCCGTCATTAAGACACCTGTTGGTGAATAACCTTTTACAATATAACGCCCAACACCAACAGCAACGAAGGCGCCGATAAGAATTTCGATCATTTATTTATCCTGTCTAAAGTAGTCATTTACAAAATGAAGTTTTTTTATTTTTATCATCATTGTTGCGTTTAGTGCGATTGACACACTCTGCCCAAAGGCAACGTTGCAGTGTATGACATATATCAAAAAAAACGACTATTTTTTTACATATACATAGTACGAATGATTACTTTTTATTCAAAAAATAAATTAAATGATAGATATAAAGCAAAAAGCACACGATTATCAAAATAGTGTGCTTTTATTAAGCCTGTGACGAAGTTAAAAATTGTAAAATTAAATTTTCTCTAATAGCTGATTAAGTGCTTTCACTTCTGGGCGATCAGCATCTTGTTTATTTAACCAATTATCGATAGCTTGCTTAGCTTTTTGCTGTAATTGGTCGCGCAATAATTTTTTCAATATTAAGTTCATACTGAATGGCATCCCAATTACCATAGAGCCTTAATGGAATTTCAATTTTAGCCAATTGTCGGATAAATTCATTTTCTTTACCCCAACCTTTTTTAATATTAACAAATAACATCACATCAAGATCATGGCGTTGAAGATCTACTTTGCCCTGCCCTTTAATTTGATAGGCATCTGCTTGAGCATCAAGTGAATTAACTGTTACTTTCCCTTTTGGTGCTAATTTAAATTGAGCAATCACATTATCAGCTTGCGTATAACTTTCGATATCTTCAGGATAAATCACTTTATCCGTCGCTTGAGCGACAGATTGCTGAATAACCTGTGGTATATTTAATCCCTGCATTTTAAATTGGGAAACAGATGTATTTAACTGCCTTGCCAATAATGATAAAAAGCATTTCGGTTATACCCCTTTTCCTTCTAAATTTCCTTTTGCTGAAATTAATCCACTGAAATTTTCAGGTTGATTAAAAACACGCAATAGTGGCTGCAATGGAATATTATTCATTGTGATATCCATGCTGATATGCGCTGGCACAATGCTTGTCGAAATAACCGTAGGAAGGGAAAAATCACCTTGAAGGACTTGGCCTGTTAAAGTTTGAATATTCAGTGAATGAGGATTATTTAGAGCATCCAGTTTAAAATTATTAATCTCTAAATCTTTATAAAGAAGCTTATTCAGTGCTAATTTCAATGTGAATTCAATATTACTCCAATGTGTTAAATCATATTCTTTATTTTCAACAGTGGCTGAAGTAATAACAGGTTTAGCCATAATAGTGGCATTCGGTGCGGGTGCGGCATGTGCTGTATTAAATAATGAGAATGCTGACGGCGTTTTATTCTCTTTAGGCGTCAATAATACAGTTTCAGCCGTTTTAGTCGTGGCTAACTCTGGTAACAACGTATTTAAATTTAATTGTTCACCTTTTAAATCAACTTGATAACGAGTAACATCCGCAAATTCTGCGCTAATATTACCTTGCAATTGGCTATCATTAGCAGTGAGATTTAAGTTATCGAGTGACACTTTTCTCACACCTTCATTTTGGATCGTAAAATCTGAAGTTAAACTTCCTGTAATCCCATTTTCAGGGATCCCGACCCCAGATAAAGCGTAATCTAACTGTTTGATATTACCTGTAACTTGGTAAGGATAGCGGTTCATATCCGCATCAGCGGCAACATTGAGCGTGATCTCACGACGATCACGATTCACTTTCGTGCTCATCTCAAGACTAATTTGTTTTTTCTCGTCTGTTTTTAACGATAAATTAATATCACGTAAATTAAGCTGCTCACCATTTTTCATTTGCCAAATAATTAAGCTGTCTGAAATTTTTACTTTGGCGATATTCAACTGCCACTTATTCGCTCTAGGTTCGATAACGGGGCGAGCAATATCTCGCGGAGCAGAAGGCGGTGAGATTTTAGGGATAGCCTTACTTTCAGGTGTTTGCCGAACTACGGCACCTTTAAGCATAACTTCTTTTACTTCAAGTTGATGAGAAAGTAGCGGTAATAATTCAACATCAAGACGCATATTATCGGCTGTAATTAAAGGCATTTCAGCACCAGGGGCTGTCAATGACATTTTACCACTGATAATGCTTAACTTTGGCCACACATGCCAACGCATATCATCTTGTAATGTGAGTTTATAACCGCTTTGTTTTTCAACCCTTTCAACAAGGTATCCACGGAAATCATTCGGGTTAATGAGTAAAACTAACGCTGTTAAGCCTGCTAAAATGACCACAAGCAAAATAGCCAGTGTTGTCAAAAACCTTTTCATATAATTACCCGCTTAGTGAACATGATAATGATGATTATAAAGATAGTTAATCTTCACTAATCCGGCTACCTACTGCACCTTGTTGATTTTTATATTTTGCATCTTGACGACGATTATAAGGTCTGTCAGCAGAACCAGACATAGGTTCAAAACTTAATGCACCAATAACCATACCCGGTCTTAATGCAAGAGGAAGTTTACCTGAATTAAAAAATTCTAATACGATTTGTCCATGCCAGCCAGGATCAATACGATGAGCAGTAACATGCACCATTAAACCTAAACGGGCTAATGAGGAGCGTCCATCTAACCATCCAACAACATTATCAGGTAACGTGACTGACTCAAGTGTCACAGCTAACGCCAATTCACCGGGATGTAAGAAAAAGGCTTCACCTTCAGGTAAAACAATTTCATCACTCATTACACGTTCTAGAGCTGCATTCACTTCAGCCTTAGGACCACTCAAATCAATATAAGCAGCAGTATGACCTTGGAAAACACGAAATTGATTTCCTAAACAAACATCTGCTGTTGCGCCGTTAATTCGCTCGACGGGCGGGCGGGGTTCAATGACTAACTTGCCTTCATCCAGCCACTGAATAATATCACGGTCGCATAATCGCATTTTATTTCCTTCTTCAAGTTAAACAGGCAGTTTCATCATGCATGAAAGCTGCCCACAAATGAACCTATTATTCGCAGAACTGCCCAATTTTCGCTTTCAGAATATCAATCGCAACGCGGTTTTTACCCCCTCTAGGCACAATAATATCGGCATATTGTTTTGAAGGTTCAATAAACTGGAAGAACATAGGGCGAACAGTTTTATTATATTGTTCAATGACTGAGTCTAAGCTACGTCCACGTTCATTCACATCACGTTTAATTCTGCGCATTAAACAAATATCTAATGGCGTATCAACAAAGATTGAGAAATCCATCTCTTCACGCAGGCGTTTATCTGTTAATAATAAGATGCCTTCAATAATAATAACTTTTTTAGGTTGAAAAGGAATGGATTCTGCTTTGCGAGTGTGAGCAACGTAGTCGTATTGAGGGAGTTCAATGGTTTTTCCTGCTTTTAGTTCACACAAATGTTGATATAAGAGTGCGTGATCCATCGAATTTGGGTGGTCATAATTGACCTTATATCGTTCTTCCATCGTTAAATCACTTTGGTCACGATAATAACAATCTTCTGGTATCACTCCGATATTATGATCACCTACTTGTGCTCTTAATTCACGGTAAAGTGTACTTGCAATAAGACTTTTACCCGAAGCAGAGGCTCCAGCGATACCTACAATTGTGCACTGATGTGCTGTGTCAGCCATAATCAAAAACCTGGTTTGAAATAAAAAGAGGGATAACGTAATAATATGTAAATATTACGCTAGCGCAGATTATAGTTTTGAAATCCTTCTGGTTCCAGCGTAAAACCAGAAATCTATTGGTTTTTTATCAAAAACAGTCGGAAATCGCATGTAAAAAATGGAAAGCTAAATCGCTTTCCATTTAAATCAGCAAATAATTCAACCTATTATTCTGCTGTCATTACACTGCGCGGAAAGAAATTTCCGTTGGAATTGCATCACCATCCCAATACATTTGAGCAGACACTGTTGACGCGATTTCACGATAAATATCAGCAAACTCGCCTTCTGGATCACGCATTACTGTTGGTTGCCCGCGGTCTAAATCTTCACGTAAAGAGATATGAAGAGGAACTTGGCCTAATAATTGACAATGATACTTCTCTGCCAATTTAGCTGCACCACCAGTACCGAAGATAGGTTCAAGGTGACCACAGTTACTACAAATATGTGCGCTCATGTTTTCAATAATACCTAATACAGGCACATTGACTTTCTTAAACATGACGATCCCTTTCATCGCATCCACCAGCGCGATATCTTGTGGTGTTGTGACCACAACCGCAGCCGTCACAGGGATATTTTGAGATAAGGTTAATTGGATATCACCGGTTCCCGGTGGCATATCGATGACCAGATAATCCAAATCAGGCCACAGCGTATCTTGGAGCATTTGCATTAATGCTTTGCTCGCCATAGGACCACGCCATACCATGGCATTATCATCTGTGACTAAATAACCGATAGAGTTAGACGCTAAACCATAAGCCATAATCGGCGCCATATGTTGCCCATCAGGAGACGTTGGACGTTCCATTGTGGTACCCAACATATTAGGAATAGACGGTCCATAAATATCAGCATCAAGAATACCGACTTTAGCACCTTCTTGTGCAAGGGCTAATGCAAGATTAACGGCTGTACTTGATTTACCAACGCCACCTTTGCCAGAACTCACAGCAAGAA
This sequence comes from Shigella sp. FC1967, assembly GCF_001743005.1. Taxonomy (NCBI): domain Bacteria; kingdom Pseudomonadati; phylum Pseudomonadota; class Gammaproteobacteria; order Enterobacterales; family Enterobacteriaceae; genus Shigella; species Shigella sp. FC1967. The sequence goes on from NZ_MIIZ01000621.1 coordinate 6,212, forward strand.
TATTACGTACACCATTAACGCCAGGCAGATCATTTGCGCGACGTAAGGTTGAAATATTGTGCTTGAGTTTCCATTCAATGGCTTTTGCGCCTGTGATATTACGAAGTTCAGCTGTTTTTTCTTCGATTAGGACTTGGAAAGGCTTTTTCCAAACAAACGGCATCACTAACTCGATATGAAGAACATCGTCAATCATCGCGCATTGATGTAATGCTTTTAGAGAAAGCAGGTTACGTTTCAATGTTGGGTGTTCAAAAGTAGACAAGACACCTGAAACTTTTTCGTTCAGAATCTCAGGGGTGGTCTGCTCGGGGGATTTATCACTCATCCCGGCTCCTCTCGTTTTCATTATTTATTAAATATATGAGTACATCTATCATATCAGATAGTAGATGACTACGATAATGCCTTACCTCAATTTGCCAACTGAAATTTCTCTTGCAAAAACTCAATTATTGCCCTAGCGACATCATGACGGATCGGTTAACATCAAAGTCCCTTTTATTAATTTTATGGAAGTAAGATCCTTACTATGTCTCACGTCGCGAATAAATTATTGGTAACCTGCGCGTTACCTTATGCTAACGGTTCAATTCATCTCGGTCATATCCTTGAGCACATTCAGGCAGATATCTGGGTCCGTTATCAACGAATGCGCGGCAAAGAAGTTCATTTTATCTGCGCTGATGATGCTCACGGCACACCAATTATGCTGAAAGCTCAACAACTGGGTATTACACCAGAAGCCATGATTGAAGAAATGAGCAAAGAGCATCAGCAGGATTTTGCAGGTTTTAATATTAGTTACGACAATTATCACTCTACACACAGTGAAGAAAGTCGCCAATTATCAACTAAAATTTATCTTGCATTGAAAAAAAATGGTCACATCAAAAGCAAAACGATTTCTCAGCTTTATGATGAAGAAAAAGGCATGTTTTTGCCTGACCGTTTTGTAAAAGGCACTTGTCCTAAATGTAAAGCACAAGACCAATATGGTGATAACTGTGAGGTTTGTGGCTCAACGTACAGCCCAACAGAATTAATTGATCCCCGCTCAGTGATATCAGGTTCAACGCCTGTTATGCGTGAAACTGAACACTATTTCTTCGACTTACCTGCATTTAGCAACATGTTACAAGCGTGGATCCGCTCAGGTGCTCTGCAAGAGCAAGTGGCGAATAAAATGCAAGAGTGGTTCGATAGCGGTTTACAACAGTGGGATATCACTCGTGACGCACCTTATTTTGGATTTGAAATCCCTGATGCTCCGGGTAAATATTTCTATGTATGGCTAGATGCACCCATCGGCTACATGAGCTCTTTCTTAAACTTATGTGAAAAACGTGGTGATTTAAGTTTTGATGAGTTCTGGAATAAAGACAGTAAAACTGAGCTTTATCACTTTATTGGTAAAGATATCGTCTATTTCCACAGCTTATTTTGGCCTGCAATGTTAGAAGGTAGCGAATATCGCAAACCAACAAATCTGTTTGTTCACGGTTATGTCACTGTAAATGGCGCAAAAATGTCAAAATCTCGTGGCACCTTTATTACTGCGCGCGCTTATCTTGATCATTTTGATGCTGATTGTCTACGTTATTATTATGCAGCAAAACTTTCATCACGCATTGACGATATTGACTTAAACTTAGAAGACTTCGTCCAACGTGTTAACAGTGACATTGTAAATAAAGTCGTTAACCTTGCCTCACGTACAGCGGGTTTTATTAGCAAGCGTTTCAATGGAAAACTAGCAGATACTTTAGATGATGCTAAGCTTTATCAACACTTTGTTGATATGAAAGAAACTATCGCACAATCATTTGAAAATCGTGAATTTGGTAAAGCTATTCGTGAAATTATGGCATTAGCTGATGAAGCTAACCGCTATATTGACGAAAAAGCGCCGTGGGTAGTGGCAAAACAAGAAGGACAAGACGCTCAGTTACAAGCCATTTGCACCATGGGAATTAATCTATTCCGCGTGCTGATGACCTATCTGAAACCTGTATTACCTTCACTGACAGCGCGTTCAGAAACCTTTTTACAAACCCAACTAACATGGGATGCTCTTGAACAACCGCTATTAGGTCATGAGATCACTAAATTCAAAGCGTTGTTTAATCGCATTGAAATGGATAAAGCCAACGCGATGGTTGAAGCATCAAAAAGCACCATTGCACCGGTAAAAGAAATCACGGGTCCATTAGCAGATTCACCGATTCAAGAAACCATTAAGTTTGACGATTTTGCTAAAATTGATATGCGTATCGCTGAAATTAAACAAGCTGATTTTGTTGAAGGCTCAGACAAACTGCTGAAATTAATTTTGGATTTAGGTGGCGAAACTCGCCAAGTATTCTCAGGTATTCGTAGTGCATACCCAGATCCTAAAGTGTTAGAAGGTCGCTTAACGGTGATGGTGGCAAACTTAGCACCCCGTAAAATGCGTTTTGGTATTTCAGAAGGCATGGTAATGGCCGCTGGCCCTGGTGATAAAGATATCTTCTTACTCAGCCCAGATTCTGGTGCAAAACCGGGTCAACAAGTGAAATAACAACCAAGATTCATTTACCAAGCAAATGAATGGCGGGGTTCTATTAGAGCCCCGCTCTTTTTTTATTGTGATCCATAGCACACTTTCAAAATCGGTGTATGATAATTCTGTTAGTTGATTTGGGACACTTAATTATGAAATCTAAACGGGCACGATTGCAGATTACACTTTGGCATTATCTACGATCTTTTTTAGTACTTTATCTTTGTCTCTTTGCGGGTAATCTTATTTCAGCCCTTCTACCCTTCGCGGTTCCAGGCAGTATTGTTGGCTTACTGATCCTTTTTGGTCTACTTGCTTTCCAGCTTATCCCTTTACGTTGGGTTAAACCCGGCGCCAATATCCTCTTAAAAAATATGTCATTACTCTTTATCCCTATCGGTGTTGGTGTAATGAACTATTATGATTTATTAAGTCAGCAACTTTTTCCTATCGTTTTAGCCTGCGTCGTGAGTACCTTTGGTGTTATGGCACTCGTTGCATATTGCTCACACTACGTTCATCGTGAGCGCATTATCGTAGGTTCAAAACCAGACCAAGTTGAAGATATTGTTGAAACAAAAGAGAAAGACGACGATAAAGCGTTAAGTGAGAAGAAAAAATGTTAGCCATATTGATGAATATTTGGTGGTCACTACCTTTAAGTATTTTTATTTTTTACTTAGCCCGAAAGCTTGCAACCCGATTTAAATTGCCTATTTTAAATCCGCTTTTAATTGCTATTGTGGTGATTATTCCTATTTTATTAATAACTAAAATACCTTATGAGAATTATTTTGCAGGTAGTCGTATTTTAAATGACTTACTACAACCTGCTGTTGTTGCTTTAGCTATACCGCTTTATCAGCAATTACACCAAATTCGCGCACAGTGGAAATCATTAATTAGTATTTGCTTTATAGGTAGTATTGCGGCGATGGTCAGTGGAACAGCTATTGCATTCTGGGCTGGTGCAACACCTGAAATTGCCGCATCAATCTTACCCAAATCAGTGACAACACCGATTGCAATGGCCGTCGCAGATTCTATTGGTGGTATTCCTGCCATCAGTGCAGCATGTGTTATTGCCGTGGGTATTTTAGGGGCTATTTTTGGTCATTCGTTATTTAAGATATTACGAATTCCTACTCATGCTTCTCGTGGTTTAGCTATGGGTACGGTTTCTCACGCAGTAGGAACCGCAAGAGCGGCAGAAGTCGATTATATTGAAGGTGCGTATAGTTCATTGGCATTAATGACATGCGGGATTATTACTTCCCTTACCGCACCATTTATCTTTCCTATTATTTTGCACCTTTATAGTTAATCTATTTCTTACTCTCTCATTCTTAAATCCCCGATTTTATTAAATTTATTTCGGGGATTTTACTATAAATTTGAGATACATCTCCCAATTAATGAATTTGTTGCAATTGTTTCATTGAAAATATGATTTTCATCACATATAAGAATGAGTAAAAATGCCTAGAATCTTATAATACAGAAAGATTAATGGGAGACTCATGTATGCATACGCGTTTTCAGGCAGTTTGGTCAGATTTATCCCCTCAGTTACAACAAGCACTTGTTCCTTATCTTGAGCAGGATGAATTTCCAGCAATGTTCACGGCAGAACAAGTCAATGCCATAAAAACACAGTTACAATGTAATGATGATGCCTTAGCCCTCGCACTTTTACCCGTCGCGGCTGCTTGTGCAGTGACACCGATATCTCATTTTAATGTTGGTGCTATTGCTCGTGGTGAAAGTGGTAATCTCTACTTTGGTGCCAACATGGAATTTTCAGGTGCCCCACTACAACAAACTGTTCACGCTGAACAAAGCGCTGTAACTCATGCGTGGTTACAAGGTGAATCTCGCTTGATCTCCGTTACCGTTAACTATACACCTTGTGGTCATTGTCGCCAGTTTATGAACGAATTGAACAGCGGCACCCACATTCAAATTCAGTTACCGGGTAGAAAAATGGCAACATTGGGTGATTATTTACCTGATAGCTTTGGTCCGAAAGATCTCAACATCACATCACTATTGATGGATAATGTTAATCACGGTTATAAAATTGATAACCCAAGTGAATTAGCACAACAGGCACTACAAGCAACTAACCGTAGCCATGCTCCTTATAGTGGTTCGCACAGTGGTATTGCTGTTCAAATGAAAAATGGCAAAATTTTCCAAGGTAGTTACGCTGAAAATGCCGCATTTAATCCAAGTTTACCGCCATTACAAGCAGCATTAATTTTATTAAATATGGCAGGTGAGAGTGTGATGGATATTGAATCTGCTGTTTTAATGGAAAAAGCAGAGGCGGTTTTAACACAGTGGGATGCAACACAAGCAACATTAACAGCTTTAGGTTGTCGCCAAATGCAACGCATCACTTTGTAAAAAGTTTTAACTTATTCCTCTAAAAATCGCTCCTAAAAAAGCATCAGCATGTAAATTTTGCTGATGCTTACCAGAAAAAGTTGTAACAACTGTATCTATCTCTCATTTCTAAGCATAAAAATCATAAAAAAATAACATAAGCTGTACATATTTTTATTATTTTGTAGGATCTACAATTGTCATGTGACTAACTGCCTTACAAGAGTATTTTTCATGGAACTGGAACACGAAAGTAAACGCCCTCTCTACATCCCGTATGCAGGTCCAATCCTGCTTGAATTTCCCCTGTTAAATAAAGGTAGTGCTTTCAGCGAAGAAGAACGCAGCACCTTTAACTTACATGGTTTACTGCCTGAAGCTGTTGAAACCATCGAAGAGCAGGTTGAACGCGCTTATCGCCAATATCTTGATTTCAAAAACGATAACGATAAACATATTTACCTACGAAATATCCAAGATACCAATGAAACCCTGTTTTACCGTCTATTGGAATCTCACCTCACTGAAATGATGCCTATCATTTACACACCAACAGTGGGTGAAGCGTGTGAACACTTCTCTGATATTTATCGCCGTGCTCGCGGTTTATTTATCTCTTACCCTAACCGTGCCAATATCGACGATATGCTACAAAACGCCACTAAACAGAACGTAAAAGTCATTGTTGTAACTGATGGCGAACGTATTCTTGGTTTAGGTGACCAGGGCATCGGAGGTATGGGGATCCCTATCGGAAAACTCTCTTTATATACCGCATGTGGTGGTATTAGCCCAGCGTACACATTGCCGGTTGTACTTGATGTTGGTACTAACAACCCACAACGTTTAAACGATCCACTGTATATGGGATGGCGTCATCCTCGTATTACAGGTGATGAGTATAACGAGTTTGTTGATGAGTTTATCCAAGCTGTTAAGCGTCGCTGGCCAAATGTTTTACTCCAATTTGAAGATTTCGCACAAAAAAATGCGATGCCTTTATTAAACCGTTATCGTGACGAATTATGTTGTTTTAATGATGATATTCAAGGTACAGCGTCGGTCACTTTAGGTAGCCTAATTGCAGCAAGTCGTGCTGCTGGTCGCCAATTAAAAGACCAAACTGTCACGTTCTTAGGCGCAGGTTCTGCGGGTTGTGGTATTGCTGAGCAAATCATTGCCCAAATGAAATCTGAAGGTTTAAGTGATGAACAAGCGCGTGAACGTATCTTTATGGTTGACCGTTTCGGCTTATTGACAGACAAACTGCCAAATTTACTTGATTTCCAAAGTAAACTTATTCAAAAAAGCGAAACTATTGCTGATTGGGAAACCGGAAGCGATGCGATTTCACTGTTAGAAGTGGTTAAGAATGCAAAACCAACGATTTTGATTGGTGTTTCAGGACAAGCGGGTTTATTCACTGAAGAAATTATTCGTGAAATGCACAAACACTGTGAACGTCCTATCGTAATGCCATTATCTAACCCAACATCCCGTGTAGAAGCACGTCCTGAGGACATTATCAACTGGACGGATGGCCAAGCTTTAGTCGCAACAGGGAGCCCATTCGCGCCAGTTAAATATAAAGATAAAGAGTATCCAATTGCACAATGCAACAACTCTTATATCTTCCCTGGTATTGGATTAGGTGTCATTGCCTGTGGTGCAAAACGTGTTACTGATGCCATGTTAATGGTAGCAAGTCGCGCATTAGCCGATTGCTCACCAATGGCAAAAGAAGGTGATGGTTCTCTGCTACCTTTACTGGCTGATATTCAACAAGTTTCTCGTTATATCGCAAAACAAGTTGCAAAAGAAGCACAAGTACAAGGTGTCGCAACGGTGACTTCTGATTCAGCATTAGAAGAAGCTATTGAACGTAACTATTGGTCACCAGAGTACCGTATTTATAAAAGAACCTCGTTCTAAGTCTTTTAAACACTAAGTACCATTCTGAAAAGCGCGTCATTACTTAATATGAGGCGCTTTTTTCTTGCTTCCCTATCTCGGCTCAAGTAGCCTTAAGTATTATGAAAGTCATTTATTATTTGCGTCATTAAGGCAAGGGCATGCTAAAACGCCTCATTTATCTCTTTCTTACACTTTTTTATTCTACTTGCAATCACCTTGATTGCTTGCGATCGATGGATCGGCTGGAAAACTCATCCTTATATCTTTGAAGATGTGGATACATTACCTGCTAAAAAAGTGGGTATGGTGTTGGGTACATCAAAGTACTATACCAGTGGCTATATAAATCAGTTTTATCAATACCGCATCCAAGGTGCTGTTAATGCTTATAATAGTGGCAAAATTCAGTATTTATTACTCAGTGGTGATAATGCAAAGCATAGCTATAATGAGCCAAATACGATGCGTAAAGATCTCATTAAAGCAGGTATTCCTGCCTCTCGTATTGTGATGGATTTTGCAGGCTTCAGAACACTTGATTCCGTAGTTCGAACAAAAGAGGTATTTGGTACAGATGGATTTACCATTATTACCCAGCGTTTTCACTGTGAACGTGCGGTTTTTATCGCATTAGAAAAAGGTATTGATGCACAATGTTTTGCGGTTGCATCACCTAAAAGCATGTTTAAGGTACGTGTACGCGAAGTCTTCGCAAGAGTTGGTGCAATGATTGATGTGTATATTCTAAAACGCGAACCTCGATTCTTAGGCCCCCCCGAAACTATTCCCGCAATACAATCTATACCTGAAGGTATTAAAGGTTACCCTGCGGTTTCACCCGAGGAAGTCGAATCGCTTCCTCTGAATGAAAATAATCATGAAAAAACCTAAAAAAATTGCGCTAATTTCGAGGCTGATTTACGCCAGATCCACTCTATTGGTCCTTGTGGAAAATAACGTAACCAGATCACAGCAAAAGCAATATTGATTGCCCAAATGATGGCAACAAAAGGCATCAGTTCTGGTAAAGTAAATTGATTAAATAGCCCCATGCGCTGAAATAAATAAATACCGATAAGACTTTGCATTAAATAGGTCGTTAACGCCATTTTGCCAACACAACGTAAAGCATAAGCAAAATAAGAGTGTTGAATAATATTCCAACTCCAATAAAACAGCGCAATATACCCCAAACTTTGCATCACTTGGATCAGCATAGTTAAAGGTTGAGCCCAAATAGCCGCCCATCGGTAATCCCAATCAAGGTAATAATCCACCAGCACAATGATTGCTTGAAAGCTTAAACTAATTGTGAGGAAATAAAGTGCCACATAGCCATAATGGGCACGACTAAATTTCTGTTGCAACCAACCTGATGCCATTAATGCAGAGCCCATCAGCATCGCACCAAACAAAAACCAACTGTATTGACGTACTAAATTAAATACAAAAAGACTTAGCTCATTCAAACGATAGTAAACACTGTTTAAATAAGGGCCTGTTTTCCAATCTGATTCAGCCAATTGAGAGTATGGGGTGCTATACCAAACGGTATCAATAAAATCCCGATAATAGTAAAAACAACGCACCTAAAATAAGTGCACCACAAAAATAGAGTATTGCTCCCAATATAAATTGACGCTTTGTCGCTATTGATTTGATAAACGCAAAAACAAATAAACCACATATACTATATGGAAATAAAATATCCCCTTCCCAAATAAATAATGTGTGAATAACACCAATCAATGCCAGCACAACGAGTCGCGATAAATTAAAACGAGTTCCTTTATATAAAAGGAGATAAAGCGTACCACCAAATAGTAGCGCAAAAAATAAAGAGGAATTTCCCTTGAGCAAACAGATTTAATGCCATCCATGTTATACGCTCACCAAAAGAGGCTTCTCCCGAATGTAAGGGGTTAAATGAAGCCACTCTTAATAATGCAAAACCTGAAATATTGAGTAATAGAATGCCAAGGATCGCCATTCCTCTCAACGCATCAAGTGCTTCGATACGTTGATGAGACGATTCATTCATGTTTATTTAAAATCTCAAAGATGACGAACAGCGCGCAAAAACTCCTGACGCGTATTTTGACTCGATTTAAATAACCCACCTAACGATGTTGTTGTGGTAGCACTCGTTGCATCACGAATGCCACGCGCTTTAACACAATAGTGAACGGCATCAATAGAAACAGCCACATTTTTTGTACCTAGTAACGTTTGTAATGCAATCAGAATTTGCTGTGTTAAGCGTTCTTGTACTTGGGGGCGTTGAGCAAAGAATTGCACAATACGATTGATTTTAGATAACCCAATTACTTTATCTTTCGGGATATAAGCCACAGTCGCTTTACCATCAATAGTGACAAAGTGATGTTCGCAAGTACTTGTTAATGTGATATCTCGCACTGTCACCATTTCATCAACTTGCATTTTATTTTCAATTAGCGTGATTTTTGGGAAGTTGTGGTAATCCAACCCTGAGAAAATTTCATCAACATACATTTTAGCGATACGGCGAGGTGTTTCAGCTAAACTATCGTCGCTTAAATCCAGATTTAACAGCTTCATCACTTCTGTCATATGATGTTCAATTTGCTGTTTGCTCTCACTTGGAGAGAGCTTAGGTTCACGAAGAGGCGTTTCCAAACCGCGTTCAACTAACGCAGCATGCACCCATTGCGCCTCTTTACTTAATGATGACATTGGACTCTCCGATAAACACATTAATTAAGTAACTGTTATCGCACTTAGCAACAACAGCTTACACTTTAGATGACCTCAATCACATTATCCAGCAATACCGCATTTTTCGTTATGAGATTATTGCATTTTTGTATGCGCTATTTTTAGTTTACTGATCCGTTTTTTCTTTTAAGCACACTAAAAATCCGCCTATAATCAACACAATAAATGCCACATAAAGTGCGGGTTCTAATTTTCCCGTCAATGCTGTTGAAAGTGAAGAAATAACAGGACCAACTAATTGTCCGATAGCATAAAAAGTGGTGAGTAAACCCGCCATATAGCGCCCATGATCAGGGGCTAATTCTTTGCCTCGTAAAAAAGCAAGTTGTACAGCGCACATAAGACCGCCACCAATTAAGAAAGCACCAATCGCAAGCCCTGTTATTGTAGGGATCCACTCTGCAATCAAAATACCTAATGCTTGTAACCAAAGCGTAATGGCTAAGCGTAACTGCGTGTTTAATACATTACGTGTTAAAATAGCAATCCCAATACATAATGCCGCAGAAGCACCAAAGACAGGCCAAACAAATTGCGCAATTAAGCTCCCCGGAAACCGCTCTGCCGCCATTTGAGAAAGAAATGTAGCGGGTAAAATATAGCCAAATCCGGCAAAAGTATAACCCCAAATCAGCTTTTTCATCGCAGGCGTAAGCGTTAAAGGAGCAACGTTGACTTCTTCCCTATTCATTGTCCAAGGCTTTGGAAGATGATAACTTACATATATGGCACAAATAAAAGCAAGAGAACCATAAATTAACCACCCTGCTGTCGCACTCATTTGCCATTTCATAATGAATACAGCAAGAATACCGCTAATCAAGATACCGACGCCTGTTCCTGCATAAACGGCCACACTTAATGCAGGTCGATTAAGGCGAGCAAGTAACTCATTTGCCCATGAAGCCACCAGTACTAATGTCCAACCACTTGCCCAACCAATAAAAAAACGTGCAATGCTATGTGTAAATGCATCATTTAAAAAAGCAGACAACAGCGTGATTATCACCGCCCCCCAAAGTCCCGCCCACAAACGATATCCCACACCTTTAACAGCTTTCATCGCATCATAAGAGCCAGCAAGATAACCAAGGTAATTAAATGCAGCCACAATTCCCGCCGTTGTCAGCGTTAATTGATGTTCTGCAATCATCAACGGCACTTGTGGGGTAAATGTAAAGCGCCCTATTCCCATTGCAACCACTAAAGCAAGAAACCCACTAAAAGCGATATGAAAAGCTTGTGCTGAATGACTTGGGTGATTTGAAGTATTCATGGATATCCATTATTTTGTTTTATCATTTTCAATATGCTGCTTATTAATAACAGAACAAGCAACACATTAACCTCAATCAGTTAACATTTTTGCAATAAGAAGTTTCATTTCTTTCTATTCACAAGATGATCTCTGACATGATGATGTTCATCGTGATAGATTAGTATCATGAAATAAAACAGAACATTTCGATAGATCTTGGAGTATATGATGAGTCAATGTCACGTTAGCGGTTTATTATCTCTTGATGAAGCGCTAGAAAAACTACTTGAAAAACCGCTGGCAATTACGAATACCCTTAACATTCCATTAAATAACGCTGCAGATTATATTCTAAGTGAAGATATTACATCGCCACTGAATGTTCCGCCTTTTGATAATTCGGCAATGGATGGTTACGGGCTACGTTACGCTGACTTAGACGCTCAAACTCCACTGCCTATTGCCGGTAAATCGTTCGCGGGTATTCCTTTTGAGGGAGAACTCCCCGCGGGACAATGTGTACGCATTATGACAGGAGCTATGGTTCCTGCAGGTGTTGATACCGTGATTATGCAAGAAGACGCTGAAGTAACTGAACATGGGGTTCGTTTTTTACAGCCAGCAAAGAAAGGCCAGAATATTCGCCGTATTGGTGAAGATATTAAAGAAAACGACATTGTATTGCCCGCAGGTACTAAACTTTCAACAGCGCAATTACCGTTAATTGCGTCTTTAGGCGTCGCAACAGTACAAGTCTATCGCCGTTTAAAAGTGGCTGTTTTCTCAACAGGTGATGAATTACAAACCATCGGACAACCATTAAAAGCCGGTCAGATTTATGATACCAACCGCTTTGCGGTACGTTTAATGCTTGAAAAACTAGGATGTGACGTTTTAGATTTAGGTGTTGTTCCTGATTCACCAGAAAAACTACGTGAAACCTTTAAAAAGGCTGATCAAGAAGCAGACTTAGTGATCAGTAGTGGTGGGGTTTCTGTGGGTGAAGCCGATTACACTAAACAAATTCTTGATGAAATGGGTGAGATTGGTTTTTGGAAGCTTGCCATTAAACCGGGAAAACCGTTTGCCTTTGGTCGATTACATCATGCATGGTTCTGCGGTTTACCGGGCAATCCTGTCTCAGCAACCGTGACATTCTATCAATTAGTTCAGCCTTTAATTGCACGTCTATCAGGCTTTAGCCATTGGAAAGCACCGCAACGTTTCCAAGCCATTGCACAATCATCATTGAAAAAATCAGTAGGTCGTCTTGATTTTCAACGTGGTATCGCCAGTATTAATGCAGAAGGTGTATGGCAAGTAGACACCTCAGGTCACCAAGGTTCACACGTTTACAGCTCCTTTAGTGTCGCTAACTGTTTTATCGTCTTAGAACGTGAACGTGGTAAAGTGTCTGCGGGTGAAACGGTCACAATCGAGCTATTTAATTCTCTGTTAAAAAGTGAATAGTTTTTATGAGTATTGAATTAACGGATGAAGAAACGCTACGCTACAATCGCCAGATTGTATTAAGAGGTTTTGATTTTGATGGTCAAGAGGCGCTGAAAAGTGCCTCTGTACTCATTGTTGGTGCGGGTGGCTTAGGATGTAGCGCTTCGCAATATCTGACAGCCGCAGGGGTAGGAAAACTCACATTATTAGATTTTGATACGGTTTCCCTTTCTAATCTTCAGCGCCAAATCCTTCATCGCGACACCACGATCGGTCAACCAAAAGTCCTCTCTGCAAAAGCAACATTAGAAGCAATTAATCCTCATGTTACGATAGAAACCGTTGATGCATTACTTGAAGATCAGGCTTTAGATAAACTGATTAGTCAACATAATATCGTCATGGACTGTACGGATAATGTGACAGTACGTGAGCAACTTAATCGCCTCTGCTTTCATCAGAAAAAACCGCTTGTATCGGGTGCAGCTATTCGAATGGAAGGCCAAATCAGCGTATTCACTTACCAAGATGACGAACCGTGCTATCGTTGCCTAAGCCATCTTTTTGGCGATAACGCTTTAAGTTGTGTTGAAGCAGGGATAATGGCACCTGTTGTGGGTACTATTGGTACATTACAAGCGGTTGAAGCCATTAAATTACTGACTGGCTACGGTGAAAATTTACAGGGTAAAGTATTGATGTTTGATGCAATGCGAATGCAATTTCGTGAGTTCAAATTACCTAAAAATCCACATTGTGAAGTGTGCTCAGCTAATTTACCCGACAACTAACCATTTTCTATCCTCTAGATAAGGTAAGTTTTACCTCTTTAAACTTACCTTACCGCCTTTTAAAAATAGCGGTATTCACCCTAATGTAATTATCTTAAGCATAAACTCATCTAAATTACTCAAGAAAGTATCTAATCTTGAAAAGATAAATTCAGAGTGTTCATCACTTAGTTTCACATTCCCAGAACAACGTACATTAAAGTTTAGTTGTAGGCATTTAGCTTCACCGGCAAGATAATCAACGGCACTGACAAATTTCTCAACATCTAAAATATCTAGATTTGTTTCTTCTTTTATTTCTCGTTTAAGTGCTTGAAGCATGGATTCTCCCTCTTCAATACCACCTGAAGGTATTTCCCAAACATTAGGCATAAACTCATGCTGAGAACGTTTTTAGAAAAAGTACTTTATCGTTTATGTCATCAACTTTAATGATACCACCAACTACGATACGATCATATTTATCCAAGAATTTAATATGTTATAAGGAACTAAAGGCTCAATCATTTTTTATATAACTCCGCAACAGTTCTAATAATGGATAAATAGTTATCAATAAAATTGTAGCGTTCTTCACCATACCAAACATCTAATTTGAACATACTATTATGAAATTTAATGGCATTCTCGAAATGACATTTTTGAATGCGTACTTTTTTACAATAACTTTGAGATATCTTCTGTGGAGAGTGAAATAAAAAATAATTATTAAGTGGGCAAGTTGTTCCCGGAATATCAGCCTCTACAGCACCAAATTCATTTAATTTTTTAACAAAATCATGGAGTTCAATTGTAAATTGAGTTTTATCAAATATGATAGGTAATGCGTACCAAGCAGGATTAGCTTTGTCAGGAATACGGACTATTTTTAAGCCATTGATAGACTCAATACCTTTTTTCATTAACATTGCCGTTTCTCGCTTTTCTTCCATTATTTGTTCAAAGTGAGCCATTTGAGGCATAACAATGGCCGCTCCTAATGGGTGCATTCGTAAATTCAACCCAGTACCAGTAATAGCAAAATCTTTTAAATCCTCATTATGAACTTCTTTTTTTGCACGTTTATTAAAATGCCCAATTAGGATAGCTCTCTCATATATTCTGCGATGTTTAGTTGCGAAAAAACCACCTTCACCAGAAGTCAGGATCTTCTTACCTTGAAAACTCCATGCCGAACCATCAGAAAAGCTACCAATTATCTTGTCGTCCCACATTGCACCATGTGCATGTGAACTATCTTCCAGAAGAAGCAAACTATTGCGTTTGCAAATATCTATAAGCTCATCCATATCACATGGAATACCCCACATATGGGTTATCACTACAGCTTTTGTCTTACTAGTAATTAAAACTTCTACAGCCTTAGGATCAACATTGCCATTATCTCCACAATCAGCAAATTTCAATTCTGCTCCCAGTTGATGAAGGGGCGCACAAGTTGCAAAAAAAAGTATAACTAGGAACAATAACTTCATCACCATGAGTAATTCCAGCACCGTAGAACATAGAAAATAGAGCTGTTGTTCCAGAATTTACTGCAACAGCATTTTCTACATTAAATTTTCTTTTGAACTCATTTTCAACCCGTTCATAAATACCACCATTATCATAAATGGAGATATCCTCAATAAGTTGGTTTTGCACACTCTCTTTTATTTCATCAGAAAATTTGGGGATGTAAGAATTTAGAGTAATTTGAATTCATAGTTAGATATCTCATTTATATAGTTCTATTAAAATTACTTTTTTTTTACTGCTTGTTCTAAAACATGCATTATAGATATTGAATTATTTAAATTTTTTTCAAAACCTGCCTCACCACCATCAAAAAGAAAAACTTTGATACATCCTGATAAAAGGTGATATTGGTTCTGATTTATAAAAATTAATTACCTTTTGTTTTTTATTTTTAATAGTGACACCTTCTTTATTGGCATGAAATATTCTATTTCTCCCATAGGCAATAATATCTTCAGTTTTTTCCATTCCTACACATGAAATATTGGCAAAAATAGTTACCCCAGCACATTCAAACTCAGCAAAAGCAATATCATCAACGTTATATTCTCCTTCTGATGAGTTTATTAATTTTGCATAATTAATAGTAATCTTCTCACCATTCAATAAATAATTTATAATATCAACAACATGATATCCCATATCTAACCAAACGCCACCGCCAGAGGTTAAAAATTCGCTTCTCCAATTTGAATTAGGATTTTTACTTGAAATGATATAATTAATCATTATTTGAGAAAATTTTATCGCCTGACTTATCCATTTCTTTTTTAAGTAATTCATAAGATGGTGTATATCTCTTTTGACAAACTGTAAATATTTTAAAATT
>NZ_MIIZ01000622.1:0-6206 GCF_001743005.1 Shigella sp. FC1967
TGTTATTTTAAAATAACGAATATAAAAAAATATTTAACATGATAAATATCGCAATATTCCTTCTGCTGCCTCTCTTCCTTCTGCTATTGCTGTTACTACAAGATCAGAACCTCGTACAATATCGCCGCCAGCAAATACTTTAGGGTTTGTTGTTTGATGTGGTATTTCTTGATTATCTGAAATAATAATTCTGCCTGAAGATGCATATTCAATATTATTTTCATCTAACCATGGATAATGTGCAGGCTTAAAGCCAAATGCGAGGATAACTGCATCAGCAGATAATAAATGCTCACTTCCTTCAATCGGTATTAATGTTTTATCGCCTTGAGTTTTAATAACGTGAATACCAACAACATTATTTTGATTATCGACTTCAATATCTATAGGTTGAAGATTAAATAAAAATTCGCCGCCTTCTTCTTTTGGCATTTTTTTACTTCACGTTTTGAACCCGGCATATTGCTTTCATCACGACGATATACACAAGTGACTTTATTGGCGCTTTGGCGAATTGCAGTACGCACACAGTCCATTGCGGTATCACCACCTCCTAATATCACGACATTTTTATCTTTAAGGTCGATATAAGGTGTTTGAGGATCTTCATCATAACCCATTAAATAACGTGTATTACCAATTAAATAAGGTAGGGCGCTATAAACACCATTCGCATTTTCATTAGGAAAATGACCGCGTAAATTGTGATAAGTACCTAACCCTAAAAATACAGCGTCATAGTGTGTTATTAGGGTATTTAGAGAGATATCTTTACCTATTTCTGTATTAAGGCAAAACTCGATCCCCATTTCACTAAATAATTCGCGGCGTCGGATCATCAATGATTTTTCGAGTTTAAAAGAGGGGATACCAAACGTAAGTAATCCCCCAATTTCTGGATGTTTATCATAAACAATCGGTTTTACGCCTTGTCGAATAAGAACATCAGCACAGGCAAGACCCGCAGGGCCAGCACCAATAATGGCGACCTTTTTATCGGTCATTGTGACGTGAGAAAGATCGGGCCGCCATCCTTGTGCTAAGGCGGTGTCATTGATGTAACGCTCAATATTGCCGATGGTGACTGCGCCAAAATCATCATTAAGCGTACAAGCACCTTCACAAAGCCTATCTTGAGGGCAAACACGACCGCAAATTTCAGGCAAACTGTTTGTTTGATGAGAAAGCTCAGCCGCCTCAATAATACGTCCTTCGTTTGCCAGCTTTAACCAATTAGGAATGTAATTATGAACAGGGCATTTCCATTCACAATAAGGATTCCCGCAGCCTAAACAGCGATCAGCTTGTGCAGAAGCTTGCTGCGGTGAAAAAGCCTCATAGATTTCAATAAACTCAATTTTGCGAATTGCTAACGGTTTTTTAGTCGGCTCAACACGATTTAAGTCGATAAACTGATACACATTCTGACTCATCATATTCTCCTATTGTGCCTGAACGCGTAATTCAGCAGATGAACGACGGGGATGACCAAGTAACGCATTGACATCACTGGATTTTGGCTTAACCAATTTGAAATGTTGTGACCAATATTCCCACTGTGAAAGTAATTTTTCTCCATGCTGTGAGCCTGTCAGCCTGACATGTTCAGCAATCATGCCTCGTAGATGTTCTGCGAGGATGGCAAAGGATGCAACAGGAAGTAACTCAATCGATGAAGTATTGATACGTTGCGATAACGTGAGATCTTCATCGAGTAGGTAGGCAAATCCCCCCGTCATTCCTGCACCAAAGTTGATGCCTGTTTTACCCAAAACGCAGACAATACCGCCAGTCATATATTCACATCCATTATCGCCAACGCCTTCAACAACAGCAATGGCACCCGAGTTTCTGACGGCAAAACGTTCCCCAGCCAAGCCTGATGCATAGAGTTTTCCACCGGTTGCACCATAAAGGCAGGTATTACCCATAATGGTTGCATGATGACTTTTAAATGCAGAACCAACGGGAGGTGAAATGACAATACGACCACCTGCCATACCTTTACCAACATAATCATTAGCATCACCGACTAAGGTTAATTCAACGCCTTGCGCATTCCATACCCCAAAGCTTTGACCTGCGGTTCCCGTAAAATAAAGTTTAATGGGTGTGGCAGATAAGCCATTTTCACCCCATTTTTTGGCAATAATACCGGATAACGTTGCGCCTACTGAGCGATCTGTATTACGAATATCAAAATAGTATGTTTGGCTTTTTTGTTGCTCCACAGCATCTCTTGTTTGAGCAACAATATGCTGATTTAATTCGCCTTTATCATAAGTATTATTATTTTCCTGACAATAAAGCGCCTTACCTGATGGTGACGTCGCTGTTTCTAATAATCCCCCTAAAGAGAGTTTTTGTTGTTTACTGCTAACACCTTCTAGGCATGAAAGTAGATCGGTTCGACCGATTAAATCGGTGATTTTTCTTACGCCAAGTAATGCCATTAACTCACGGGTTTCTTGCGCAATAAAACGAAAGTAGTTAATAACGCGTTCTGGTAATCCGTGATAATGGTTACGACGGAGCGTTTCATCTTGAGTTGCCACACCCATTGCGCAATTATTTAAATGGCAAATGCGCAGGTATTTACAGCCTAATGCCACCATTGGTCCAGTACCAAATCCAAAGCTCTCTGCGCCTAAAATCGCCGCTTTAATAATATCTAGACCCGTTTTTAATCCTCCATCGACTTGCAAACGAATTTTATGACGTAGATTATTTGCTACTAATGCTTGTTGAGTTTCAACTAAGCCTAGTTCCCACGGGCTACCCGCATATTTTACGGAGGTTAAAGGGCTTGCACCGGTACCACCGTCATAACCAGCAATGGTGATCAAATCTGCGTAAGCTTTGGCAACACCCGTAGCAATGGTGCCCACACCGGGCTCTGACACGAGTTTTACAGAAATCAGTGCTGTTGGATTGATCTGTTTTAAGTCGAAAATAAGCTGTGCTAAATCTTCAATAGAGTAGATGTCGTGATGAGGTGGGGGGGATATTAGGGTAACACCCGGTACCGCATAACGCAGTTGCGCAATATAAGGTGTGACTTTATCTCCAGGGAGTTGCCCCCCTTCACCTGGTTTTGCCCCTTGTGCGACTTTAATTTGTAAAACATCTGCGCTCATTAGATAAGAAGGCGTCACGCCAAAGCGACCTGAGGCAATCTGTTTAATCCGTGAGACTTTATTGGTGCCGTAACGAGCCGGATCTTCGCCCCCTTCACCTGAATTTGAAAATCCCCCCAATGTATTCATTGCTTGCGCAAGCGCTTCATGCGCTTCTCGGCTCAGTGCCCCTATTGACATTGCAGCTGTATCAAAGCGTTTAAATAATTCTGTTTCAGGTTCGACTTCTTCAATCGCGATAGGCGTTGTTTTGTTATTCAGGATTAGCATATCGCGTAAGGTTGTTATTGGGCGCTGTTGCACAAGGTTTGCATAATGCTGATAATCGGTATATTCCCCGCTATTGACGGCTTTTTGTAGTGCTTGAACGACATCTGGATTATAAGCATGGTATTCCCCTTTATGGGCATATTTTAATAAGCCACCCGCTTCGAGAGGATGACGAATTAACCAAGCTCGCTTAGAAAGATTAAATAAATCGTGTTCAAAATCGCTGAAATCAGCGCCATTAATCCGATTATCAACGCCTGTAAAACAGAGCTCGACAACCCTATCATTTAATCCAACGGCTTCAAAAAGTTGAGAGCAACGGTAAGAGGCAATGGTTGAAATGCCCATTTTGGACATGATCTTATACAACCCTTTATTTATGCCGTTGCGGTAATTCAGCATGACTTGGGCATAGCTTGCTTGCAGGATTTTTTTATCAACACGTTGAGCTAACGATTCATAAGCAAGATAAGGATAAATAACCGTAGCACCAAATCCGAGCAATACGGCAAAATGGTGAGGATCACGGGCACTGGCTGTTTCGACAATGATATTGGCATCACAACGTAAGTTATTATTTACCAATGTTTTTTGCACCGCACCAACAGCCATAGGCGCAGGGATAGGTAATCGCTCTTTAGTGATGTTTCTATCTGATAAAACCAATAATACCGCACCACGATTAACTTCCTGTTGTGCTTGTACGCATAATTGGCGTAACGCTGTTTCTAGGTTGCATTCTGTTGGTTGATAAGTGATATCGAGATGAACGGATTGGTAATAAGGATTTTCTTGATTAATAAGCTGTTGGAAGTCGCTATAAAGTAAAATAGGCGATGTAAAACTCAGTCGATGTGCTTGACCTTCCGCTTCACAAAATACATTCATCTCGCGGCCAATGCAGGTCGCTAAAGACATAACATGCGCTTCTCTCAATGGATCTATGGGCGGATTTGTGACTTGCGCAAATTTTTGTCTGAAATAGTCATAAATAAGACGAGGGCGTTGAGAAAGCACCGCAAATGGCGTGTCATCACCCATTGAGCCAGTTGCTTCTTGCCCATTCTCTGCGAGTACATGCAAAATGTTTTCAAGCTCTTCTTGGCTATAGGCAAATTGCTTTTGATAGGTCGCTAATAAAGTGTCATTAAAGGCACGTTGTCCTGTGGCTTGTTGTTCTGGTAAGTCTTCAAACGGCGTTAAACGTTTGACATTACGCTCTAACCACAGTTTATAAGGGTGGCGTCTTTTTAAATCTTCATCGGTTTCGGCAGAGTGTAAAATGCGCCCATGACGCGTATCAATGACCATCAGTTCACCGGGACCGACTCGTCCTTTTTCTCGCACTTCATCAGGTTGATAATCCCAAATACCTATTTCAGAAGCACAGGTGATGATGTTATCTGTAGTGATAACGTAGCGAGCAGGGCGCAAACCGTTTCTATCTAGCGTACATGCGGCATAACGACCATCTGATAATACAATACCTGCTGGACCATCCCAAGGCTCCATATGCATTGAGTTAAAATCAAAAAATGCCCGTAAATCCTCATCCATTTGTGGATTATTTTGCCATGCGGGGGGCACTAATAATCGCATGGCACGAACAATATCCATACCACCATTGAGAAAAAGCGCTAGCATATTATCGAGTGAACTTGAATCTGAGCCATTTTCATTCACAAAAGGGGCTGCACTTTGTAGATCAGGAATAAGGGGAGTATGGAATTTATAGGCACGAGCTTTAGCCCATTGGCGATTACCTGTAATGGTATTAATTTCACCGTTATGTGCTAAATAACGAAAAGGTTGTGCAAGTGGCCATCTAGGGGTGGTGTTAGTTGAAAAACGCTGGTGGAATAAACAAATTGAAGATTCCATACGTAGATCAGCAAGATCGGTAAAAAAACGGGGTAAATCAATGGCCATACAGAGGCCTTTATAAACTGTCACTAAATTAGAAAGGCTACAAATATAAAAATCATTGTCAGTAATGCGCTTTTCAATACGTCTGCGGGCAACAAAGAGTCGTCTCTCAATGTCATTTATCCGCCAGCCAGCAGGTGCATTAACAAACACTTGTTCGATTAAAGGAAGAGACGAAAGGGCAATAGCGCCTAAAATATCCGTGTTAATAGGCACTTTACGCCAGCCAACAAGAGAAAGTGTTTCACGTTGTAGTTCTTCTTCAACGATGAGACGGCATTGTTTGGCAATATTGGGATCTTGGCTTAGAAATAGCATTCCTACGGCGTAATTTTTAGTTAAATGCCAGCCTTTTTCTTGTGCAACTAATTGGAAAAAACGCGTTGGTTTTTGCAAGAGTAGTCCGCAACCATCGCCGGTTTTACCATCGGAAAGAATAGCGCCACGGTGTTGCATTCTGGCAAGACCATGGATGGCATTTCTGACAATCTTATGGCTGGCTTGTCCTTCAATATGCGCGATCAACCCAAACCCACAATTGTCTTTTTCCTGTGTCTTTTGATAGAGCATTTTTTGATCCCTACTTAGTTTACTGGACACCTCAAAAAAGAGCGCAAAAGGAACGTTTTGGCTCAAAGTATGTAGGTAAATTTATGGGTGCTCAGTCGGATGATGTTGTGTTTGCCTAGCTTGATGTGTTTTTTATATTGCTATGCAATGCCTTTTCAACTTATCGATAAATAAAAATCAGGTCAATGTGTAGGGATAGTTATCTGAGATACAATATGATAAGGAAAATTTTTAGTTTTAATGTATTGATTAATAATCGAAATTATTCTATTTAAAATAGTATGTGATCGGTTTTTTTATGTG
>NZ_MIIZ01000623.1:0-6192 GCF_001743005.1 Shigella sp. FC1967
ATACAGGTTAACATTATATCAATAATAAAAATTCTAGTTTTGATGCCAATAAGCGAAGAAATAATTTATAAAACGATATATTCTAGAAAATATATTGATGAAATAGTAAAGATATAAGATTTTAAACCGCTTTCTTAGTAAGGAATAAAAAAAGTCACTCAATTGAGTGACTTTTTTTCAATATAGTTTAAGTGGCTATAGTTATCGGTTTTCAAGATTAATAAGCTGGTGGCGCTGATTAAAAAATTTCTTATAGGTTAAATAGCAAGCAATAATGGTTGAAATGCTGGCTGTTGCCATCAACATAAAAGTCACCATAATTTGATACTTAACAGCTTGTAATGGATCAACACCCGCAAAGATGAGCCCTGACATCATGCCGGGTAAACTGACAATACCCACTGTCTTTGCTGCATCAACAGTTGGGATCAATGAAGATTTAATGCTATCTCGAATAATACTCATTGAGGCTAATTTAGGTGTCGCACCAAGGCTTAACATCTCTTGCAATTGCTGTTGTTGATTTTGAAACCGTTGACCTAAATTATTATAACAAAGCCCTGTTGCTATCATTGCATTACCCGCAATCATCCCCGTGATAGGGATAATTTGAATGGGGGTAAAAGCAATTGAACTGGTGAGCAACAAAATGGCTAGCGTTAATAATGCCCCAGTCGTAATAGCAGTAAAAGAGATTAAAAAAAATATCTTTAACGTATTTACTTCGCTTTTTAGCATTATAAGCAGCGTTATAGCAGATAAATAACACCATTAAGAAGGTCAAAATAAAATGGTCAACATGGAAAATATAGGTCAAGACATAGCCAACAATTAATAGTTGGACGATGGCTCTTGCTGTACTCCAAATAATATCTTTTTCTAAAGCGAGTTTTTTCTTTGCGGCTAATAAAAATAGCCACAAGAACTAATAAAAGCGAGAAAATCAAAGATTCATTGCTTATCGTATGTTCGTTCATAATATTATGTTCGCTCATAACAAAAGGGTGACGGATAAAAATTAAGCATCATTGTGAGAAGGTAATAAGATCACATCATCAGCATGTTTTATTTCATTTTGATCGTGAGTGACCCATAACACGGCAAGATTTTGATCTTTAACATAATGGTGAATAACATCATTCACTTTTGTTTTATTATCTTCATCTAATGCGCTTGTTATCTCATCAAGTAATAATATTTTTGGCATAAATTGTAGATTTCTTATCAGTGAAATACGCTGTTTTTCACCGCCCGAGAGTTCACTAATTCCTTTCTTCATAATGGATTCAGGTAAACAAAAATAATCCAAATCATGTGCCAGCTTTTTATCATCCACTGAGAGTTTTCGTAAGAAATAAGGAAACTTAAGATTATCGTAAACAGTTTCACCAAATAACATTGGTGTTTGAGTGCAATAAGAAACTTGTTGGCGATATCCTTCGGGTGACAACGTTAAATAGTCTTTATTTTCAAAGAAAATGGCTCCCTTTGTGGGGGAGAGTAGAGAAGCGATAATTTTGAGTAAGGTGCTTTTGCCACAACCTGAAGGCCCTGTGATAAGTTTAAATTCAGAAGGTTGAAGTTCAAAAATTGATGTTATCGAGGATAGTTTTGTTATTAACTTGATAACTTATTTTATCAAGACGTAAAAGTGTAGTCGTGCTTTCCATTCTTATCCTAAACTTAAAAGAGAGAATAATTATCATTATATAGAATTAACCATACAATGATCCTGCTTTAAATCAGTTAGTAAGCAAATTTTTGACTATTTAAGTATAGGAGAATAAGGATGCGAACTAATAAAAATGAGAAAATTATTTTTCTCGATTGACTAAAAAAAATGCCAAAATAAGATCAATAAACCTGAAATTAGAGTAAGACTTGATAGCGCTTCATTTAGTAAAAAATAACCTAAGATCCCCGCTGTAATCGGATTTAACGCAATAAATACACCTGCGCGTGTCGCGCCTATTTGCTTAATCCCAGCATAATAAAAGTAATAGGCAAGGGCAGAGCCAAAAATGCCTAAATAAAGCAAGGAAGCAATATCAATTTGAGAAAATGTTGTGTGGATCAGAATATCAATACGGCCCATTATTAAAGAGCTGACTAATAGTAAAATAGTGCCTATAAAAACAGAATATGCGACAGTTAATAAAGCGCCAATAGATTGGATAACGGGTTTTGCAAATACAGTATAAATTCCCCAACTCAGCACACAGCCTGCAATAAGTAAATCGCCTAAACTAGCCGAAGATGAAGAGGGAGTAGAGATATCACTACGAGAGAGAATAATAGAAAAAGCACCACCTAGGCAAAATAGAATACCAACAAATTGCTTGAGTGAAGGCCATTTTTTTTAAGGTTAAAGCGGATAGCAAGGCTATCATAGCTGGATTACAGGCAACGATAAATGCAGCTCTAGAAGCTTGTGTTAATTTCAAACCTTCAAAGAAAAATAAATTATAAAAGAAAATACCAAATAGTCCTAATAACAGTAAAACAGTACCTTGTTTTTTAGTTGGCTTATACCATTTGGTTTTCGTTAAAAATAAAATAAACAGCAGACAGAGAGTCGCGATAACAAATCGCAATGTTGCGAGTAATAAACCATCTATCTCAGGCGAGATAACTCGTCCTGCAATAAAAGTCCCACCCCAAACGATAGAGACTAAGGCTAATAATAGATAAGCCGTTAAATCATTCTTTGGATTGTTTTTCATATTGAGAATACCACTGCTGTATATCGCTGATTATTTCATCCGTTAAACGCTCACCTTGTTCATTATAAAATCCATGATCTAACTTATCGTATTTAATAAATTTCACATTAGGCTGGTTGATATCTTGGCTCAATTGATAAAATGCATCGACATTTACATTAGTATCATTAAGTGTCTGAATAATTAATATGGGCGTGTGTTGATTACTTTTAATGACTTTAAGTAAATCGATAGTAAAAAATTGTTGCCACCATATTTTACTGTGTTCACTTATAAATTGTTCATCATCTATTTGATTATTTTTTATGGCGTCAGCAAATTGCTGAAAGCCATTTAGAGCTTCTTCAACGTGTTCTTTCGGTGTGGTATGACGGACATTATAAAGAACATCATCAAGAAAAAAAACGCCCTCCGCCATTTAACGCAATCGCTGCTTTAATATCATTTCGTTTAGCTACCACTAAATGCACCATCGTGGCGCCTTCACTTCCACCAATTAAAATAATATTCGGATACTGTGGGGATAAATTATCTAATACAGCTTCATAATCTTCGGCTCGTTGTGTGGGATTATCATGACGCTTATAGCTTTTTGGACAATCAATACGCTCACCTTCATATTGTGAATAAGGTAATTGAGCGGTAATGCCGTATTTTTCTACCATTAAAACATCACTATTTGGTAACCATTGCCCAAAGGTTTCTTGGATAAACGTGTTATTTTTAATGCTGTTACAGTCAGAGCCTTGCATTAATACTAATAGAGTTTGATTTTTTCAGCGCGTTTATCAAGTAATAGCTAATTTCACTACCATCTTTCCGTGGGAGTAGATGTGTTGATATTTCTGCATAACTAGCAAAAGAAGGAAGTAAAAAAGTAGAGAGTAAAAATAGAAGTTGAGTACGCATGATCACCTTATTTATTTTTGTAGGGGGCTATAAGAAATTTTGTTCTAATAATAAGTAAACAATTAATTTAGTGAAATATTGTACAGAAGCAAGGGAGGAAAAATTTATCGCACAGATAATCGCTATAAAATTAATCTACTTTTAATAAAGCTATAATAAAAATAGCCTGAATAGTCAGGCTATGTGAGGATCATTAATGAATGGGAACAAAGTAATCAATTTCTAAGGTTTTTGGTAGTTCCATTAAATCAACATCCGTTTCTATACAGATATATCTTTCATATCAGCACCTAAGCGACGACATAAACCTAATGCAGGCAGGGTATAAAAATAAATTTTCATCGGCGAATTGTTTAATATTCTTCTAACGTTCCTTTAAATTGTAAATCTGACATAACGTTCCACCTTCAATCACCCTTTTTCTAAAACCGCTGGTTTTTGTAAAATGATCTAAGCTATTTAACCCAATTTCATAATCAATCTGGATTTTATTTTTACGTAATGTGTTAGGTTGGTATGAGATAAGCACCGTACTTTCTGAAAATTTTTTATCTGTATACAGTAAAAAATCATTCCAAAAATTGGTGGCGAATATCTTCGTGTAATTTTCCTATATCTTCGATAGAGCAAAAATATTGATATTGCATCCCATAAACATTAACTTTCAGGTAATTCCATAATTTTAGGGATCGGCAAATCAACAACATCAAAATTGATTGGCGGCTGAAAGTTATTACCACAAAGATTATCAAGTTTACGGTATTCTGTTGGTGTTACACCAAATGTAGCTTTAAAACGACGTGTAAATGATTGCTGAGAATCAAACTGATAACGCAATGCCACAGTCAGAATGGGCAATTTGGTTAAACGTAATTCTGTTGCCGCTTTTGTTAAGCGTCTTCCTCGAATATACGAAGCAAGTGTTAACCCTGTTGCTTGTTTAAATACGCGTTGTAAGTGCCATTTTGTATAACCAGAACGGATCGCAACATCATCAAGTAGCAACGGTTTTTCCAGATTCACCTCAATCCAGAGAAGAAGTTCTTTGATAATTTCTATATTAAAGGTGGATAAGGTATTTGAAGGGGTAAGCCCATTGTACTGAGATGACATGATAATTTCCTGAAAATATTTTGTTCAGTTTACACAAAACTGATACCCATATATTATTACATACTTATGGTATGTTTTAGGGTTTTATCATGAAAATAAAATCACGGCAACAAGAGAATTCAGAGCAAACGCGTGCAGCATTACGTGAAGCCGCACAAGAACTATTTATAAATCAGAGTTATTGCGATGTTTCTGTCGATGAAATATCACGTCATGCAAGAGTAACGAAAGGGGCTTTTTATCACCACTTTAGTAATAAAAAAGCCCTATTAAAAGAGTGCTACCTTTTTCAGGTTGATAAAGTCGTTGAAAAACTCGTGCAAATTCCTATCTATGATGATAAGTGGCAAGAGTTAGACGCTATTTTTAGTTTCTGTGTTGATCATATTTATCAACATAAAGATAAGCTTATTCCCTTACAAGAAATAATTTCCGTCTTAGGCTGGAAGGAGTGGGACGAAATTGATTCACAAATTCTTATCCCTCGAATTAAAAAATGTGTAGATATTCTTTATGACAAACAGGAAATTTGTACCTATTCTCCTGATATTGTGGTGAATTTAATTTATGGATTTGTTACACATATTGCGATTAATTTAAAAAATGAAGCAACACTACCTGAAAATGCTTGTAAGGACTTTAAAACAATATTTTCTGATTTTTTAATGGGAATAAAACAATCTTCAATAAATGCCAAAGGCCATAATTAACATAAAAATAATAATCGATATGATGTACATTAGATAAACATAAATAGAGTAAAGGATCAGAGTATCATGACAATAGAAGTGCCTAAGAGTCATTTCACCGCAACGGGTATTGTCTTTAATGAGCAGGGCAAATTTCTTCTCCATTTACATTCTAAAAATTGGTTGTTGGTTACCCCCAGGTGGTCATATAGAAGAAAATGAAGAGCCACAAGATGCAGTATTAAGAGAAATTGAAGAAGAAACAGGTTTATTGTGTGAGTGCCTTTGCTATCAACCTGAATTTAGCCTTAACCTAAATAACCATGATGTTATTGAGCTTGTAAAACCGCTCGCCATTTTAAAAGAACCTATTCACGATAAAAAGCAAGGGTTTCATTATCACATCGATATGATTTATCTTTGTAAACCGTTAAAAAATAGCCAATTAACAAATAAATCTTTCCAATGGTTTTCTTTGGAAGAAATAAAAAAAAATAGAAACACCATTAGATGTGATAAGACTTATTGAACTAACTGAAAAACTATTAATAGAAAAAATTATTTAAATTTCTTAATAAAGTTAAATTATTCATAATAAATAAACAATAAAAGCATTTTTTAGAAAGTGCTTTATTTTTATTGGAAATAAAAACATTTTGCAGAAGCCATTATAAATAATTTTTAAATTAAGTAAATTAATGTTAATAGGATATGTACCTATTAGAACGTAAAATGAAAACATAAAAATAAAATGACAA
>NZ_MIIZ01000624.1:0-6190 GCF_001743005.1 Shigella sp. FC1967
GCATATGGGTGATTTACACTGATGCAATCCCTCTTTATCAATATATTATCGTTTTCTTAATAGGTGTCTGTTTTATCTCTTTGCTTAATTATATTAGTAAGCGATTTAACTTTTTCCGAGCCGTGACCATTGGCAATCCTATTCCTATTATAAAGAAGGGCGAATTTATAATGGAAAACATTATGGAGAAAAAGAATAAAATAGATATTTTGAACATAACGTCTCGTCTTCATGCTCAGGGTATTCATTCGTTTCAAGAGGTCAATTACGCACAAATTGAACCTGATGGACAAATCACCGTAGTATGCGATGGTGCTAAAATGCCTTCGATTATTGTCATGAAAGATGGTGTTATTCGAACATCCGAATTAGCACAAATAGAAAAAGATGAAGCTTGGCTTCAAGAAGAGATGAAGGATCAGCATATTGATACGCCAGAAGATATTTTCTTAGCTGAATTTTGGGATGGAAAAGTCAATTTTATTTTACAAGATGGGAAGATAAAACGGACTACGTTATAGATAAATAATATCAATGCTGAGTTAAGTATGATTTACAACAGTGGCGATATAATATCGCCATTGTTATCTAGTGAAAACGTAATTACAACTTAACGACTTCAAAATCAGAAGCTATTTCAGTATTGCTAAAGATCTGTTGGCTTTCATTTAGCAATTCAGCGCACTCTTCAGGGGAATAGCGGCTACTAATATGCGTGATAATCAGCTTTTTGATATTAGCGTCTTTTGCTAACTGTGCTGCTTGTACTGTTGTTGAGTGACCACGACTATTCGCTTGCTCTACCATTTCATGTTTAAACGTCGCTTCATGAACAATAACATCGGCGTTATTAGCTAGCTTTAATGCATTTGGGGTGGGTTGTGTATCACCAAAAATGACAATACAACGGCCTTTTATTTCATCACCAATATAGTTTTTACCATCAACGATTCGTCCATCTGGCAATGTTATCGTTTTGCCTTGCTTTAAGTCTTGTAACCAAGAGCCTACGGGAATATTTTCCGCTTTCAGCTTTTCTGCATCTAATTTACCTGGTTTGTTTTCTTCTTCTAAACGATAACCAAAACAAGGCACAGGATGAGAAAGTGCTTCACAGCTGACTTTCATACCTTCTTCTTCAAACAGAAAACCCGCTTTATCAATTTCAACAATATTTATCGGGTAAGTTAAATAGGACTGACTTAATGTCAGCGCCGTTTCTATAAAGGCTTTTATACCCGTAGGGCCATACACGGTTAACTGTGTTTCCGTTCCACCCATTGAGCGACTGCAAAGTAATCCCGGTAAACCAAAAATATGATCGCCATGTAAGTGGGTAATAAAAATTTTATTTAAACGCGGTAATTTCACACGGGTATGCAATATTTGATGTTGTGTTGCTTCACCACAATCAAACATCCACATACTTTTTTGTTTATTTTGTAAATCAAGGACCATACTCGTGACATTGCGATCTTTAGAAGGAACGCCTGCATTGGTGCCTAAAAAAGTGAGCTCCATAATGAAATACTATTCTCCATGTCGAATTTGTTCCCAACTTAAATTGAATTTCGCAAGATACTTACGTAAGCGATCGGCATCGTTGGGTTGTTTTTTATTTTGTCTTGATACTGCGAAAAGTTTTCTACCTGCTTCTGAGAGTGTTGATGATTGCTGACACGTTTTGATCACTGTATTGAGTTGACTCAGATCGAAAAGATCAATATCAGTACTATTAAATAAAGAAGAGGAAACAACCCCCCAATTTTGTTTTAAACGATTAATTTCTTCATCAACAAGAGGAAGGGTAATGCGGCCATTTTCGGCAAGTGTTGCCATTCGGGTTATACTAGCACTAAGTTCACGGAAATTACCACGCCATAATGCCTGTTCAGATGTTGCAAATCGAATATAGTGTGATTTCGCATCAGCGTTAAAACGGATTGCCTTTTGATAAAGCTTTGCAAAATGATGCAATTCATAATCGATATTAGGCTCAATATCCTCTTTACGATCGGCTAAACCTGGTAGTGAAAAAGACCATAAGTTGATCCTTGCATAGAGATCTTCACGAAAAAGTCCTTTTGCAATTTGCTTGTCCATATCACGATGTGTTCCTGCGATGAGTTGAAAATCACTTTGTATCTCAGTATCTGAGCCATAAGGATAAAAAGATTTTTCTTCTATCGCTTTAAGCAACATTGCTTGCTCATCAAGTCCTAATTCTGCAATTTCATCAAGAAATAAAATTCCTTTATCGGCTTCTCTTAATAATCCTGATCTGGTTTGTAATGCCCCAGTAAATGCTCCTTTTACATGCCCAAATAAAGTGGACATAGCATTATCGCCACGCAAAGTAGCACAGTTAACAGCAATAAAACGACCTTTTACAAAATGGCGAGATTGTCGTAATTCATAAATACGTTGAGCAAGGAATGATTTCCCTGCTCCTGTGGGGCCTGTTAATAAGATGGGCGCCACGGAGCGCAATGCAACACGTTCAATTTGAGCAATTAACGTATTAAAACGCTCATTACGTGTGGCGATCCCCGATTTTAAGAAAGAGAGAGACTCATTATGGTAATGCTCAAATCGACTCGTTAGTTTTGTATAACGGCTTAAATCAAGATCAATAACAGCATAACTGCCCGTGGCTGATTGTACTGTTTTGATGTCCTCTTTATTTTCTGTTTTAGAAGAAGGCGAGGTTTGTAATAGTTTTGCAGGTAAATAATGTGCTTCAGTCAGGAGGAACCAGCAAATCTGAGCGATGTGTGTACCTGTGGTGATATGGACATAATATTCTTCATTTTCAGTATCAAATGGATAATTCACTGCAAAATCAAGAAAGTGACTATAAACCTCTTCCAGATCCCAAGGATCACAAATATCAATTTCGTAAGGTAATACTTCTGTATCAGGGGAAATAGTATGAATATCTTCAGTGATTTTTGACGCTAACATAGAGTCATTAGGTTGATGGAGCATGACCAACCGACTTACGGGGAAATCTTTTTGCTGACAAATCGAAATTGTTGGACGCCATGAGTTCCATCTTTTATGACTTTTACCTCGTTTATCTAATGTTGTGCCTAAAACACCAATCACCACTTTACGTTTCATTAAGTTATCCCTACTTATCTTCTTATCTATATTTATAAAAGTGTAGATAAAAAGATAAGTTTTTATCGTTTTTAATTCAACGGATAAATGTTCGAAAATTATGTAAAAAATATTTTTATAAGCAAAAACAATGAATTAAAAAATATTTTTTGCAAATCACCAAAAACTTGGCACGATCTTGGCAATATTATTTGTGTCTTGAGCAGATTTTAAATCTGGTAGGCACATAAAGAACACTCTGTGGTGTTATCTAAATGTGTTCCTCCACATCGGGACTCTGTAGGTGAAGAGGGTTATTTTCAGGTTCGATTCCTGACACCAAAACCATTACAAATCCAAATGTAAAATTAAATATAAAAAATCGTTGTGACAGCAGTACCGTCACCTTGCTTATCCACCAGCGACTACGCTGGATTGTAGGCAGAAGAAGAGACAAACAAAGTATCGTTCCTCTCTTGTTTTCCCTTCGATTTCGCCAAGTATGTTCGTGGAGAGCAAGTCACGATAAAAAAGTAATAAAAGAAAGCTAATAAAGAAGAGATAAGGGAGTCATGATGATAAGAACAACAATAAAAGTGAAGCAAGGACAACTGGGTTTATTAAAGAAGGATGATGAGTATATTGAAGTCCTCACGGCTGGTGAATATAAATTTTTCGATCTTCGTCGCCAATTAAGTGTTGAGCTGGTGGAGTTAAACGGTCCAGCCATTGAAAGGGAGAAAGCTGAATTTTTACGCCAGTATCATCCTGAATGGGTGAGTCAATATTGTTTTGATATTGTGCTATCTGATGAAGAGATTGGCTTACTTTATGAAAATGACTCACTCAAAGAGATCTTAGCGCCGAGCACACGGCGTCTTTATTGGAATTATACACAACGCTCAATGGAAGTGTTGTCAGCCAATGAATTAGAAGTTTCGCCCGCTTTGGTTAAAAAGTTGCAGTATCCAAAACTGCGTAATCAAACAGTCAAAGGCAGTGAAGGTATATTAAGTGTGGATATTCCGGCATGGCATGCGGGTATTATCCGTATTAATGGTGAAACTCAATCATTATTGCCTCCAGGATCAAAAGGTTATTGGCGTTATCAACACAAAGTTGATGTTGAAGTCGTTGATATGCGTTTACAAACACTCGATGTAAGTGGCCAAGAGATCTTAACAAAAGACAAAGTGACATTACGTATTAATTTGTCAGCGAGTTGGCGTTATAGCGATGTGCTTTCAGCGTATCAATTACTGAGTTCACCTCTTGAGTTCTTATATAAAGAGTTGCAGTTTGCTTTACGTGAAGCAGTAGGAACAAGAGCATTGGATGAGTTATTAGAGAATAAAACGCTAATTGACAGCTTAGTGAGTGAGAAAATCAGTGAAGTGACGAAAGGATATGGTATTGAAGTGGCTTCATTAGGGGTAAAAGATATTGTTTTACCGGGTGAAATGAAAACGATTTTAGCGCAAGTGGTTGAGGCAGAAAAATCAGCTCAAGCTAATGTTATTCGTCGAAGAGAAGAGACATCTGCAACACGTTCTTTATTAAATACGGCAAAAGTCATGGAAAACAATCCAGTCGCCTTACGATTAAAAGAGCTAGAAACAGTAGAACGCATTGCAGAACGTATTGATAAGATTTCCGTTTATGGCGGTTTAGACCAAGTATTAAATGGATTAGTACAAATTAAAGGAGCACAGGCATGATATTGGATCATCAAATAGTAAAAGAAGCTGGAACTGCTGAAATCAAAATGTGGACAAATGGCGTGCCAGTTGAAGCCGATGCGCTAAAGCAACTGATTAATACTGCCAAAATGCCTTTTATTTTCAAACATATGGCGGTGATGCCTGATGTTCACTTAGGAAAAGGTTCAACAATAGGGAGTGTTATTCCAACAAAAGGCGCAATTATTCCCGCTGCTGTGGGGGTAGATATTGGATGTGGAATGATTGCGGTGAAAACTTCATTGCACGCAAATGATCTGCCAGATAATTTATTTGCCATAAGAACGGCAATAGAAAAAGCAGTTCCTCATGGAAGAACAAGTTATCAATCAGGGAATGATAAGGGATCATGGAAGAACCCACCTCAACTTGTTGATCAACATTGGCAACAACTTGAAGGACGTTTTAAGGTGTTAACCGATAAGTACCCACGTTTACGCAATACGAATAACTATCGTCACCTTGGTACATTAGGAACAGGAAACCACTTTATTGAGTTGTGCCTAGATGAATCTGATCATGTTTGGGTAATGCTACATAGTGGATCTCGTGGTGTTGGCAATGCCATTGGTACGTTATTTATACAAATGGCACAAGATGATATGAGAGAACATATCGCTAACTTGCCAGATAAAAACTTAGCGTACTTAAAAGAAGGAACGCTTTTCTATGATGACTATATAGAAGCTGTGGAATGGGCACAGGATTTTGCTCGACACAACCGTGAAATTATGATGGAACGCGTATTGGCAGCATTATCAACACAAATAACGAAACCTTTTACGACACAGCAACAGGCGGTGAACTGCCACCATAACTATGTGCAAAAGGAAATGCACTTTGGTGAAGAGGTTCTTGTGACGCGAAAAGGGGCGGTTTCAGCTCAAAAAGGTGAAATGGGGATCATTCCTGGTTCGATGGGAGCTAAGAGCTTTATTGTAAGAGGAAAAGGAAATGCTGAAAGTTTCTGTTCATGCAGTCATGGTGCAGGACGTGTAATGAGTCGAACCGCGGCGAAAAAAAACGTTTAGTGTTGAAGATCAAATTCGAGCAACAGCGCATGTGGAATGTCGAAAAGATGAAGATGTGATTGATGAAATCCCGATGGCTTATAAGGATATTGATGCTGTTATGAAAGCGCAATCATCATTGGTTGAAGTTGTTCATACCTTAAGACAGGTCGTTTGCGTAAAAGGATAATGGTATTTTTTTAAGGTAATTCATCACTATCCCCAAACAATGACGTAGGGGATAGTGTGATATGACAGCGTGTGCATGCAATGCAAATGAATAAATTTTTAAGAATAGATATTCTCTTTAAGTAAAACTCTTCTTTTTTTGTAATTTAA
>NZ_MIIZ01000625.1:0-6187 GCF_001743005.1 Shigella sp. FC1967
GCCCACGACCCACCACTTTCGAACATCAATCCGTTTTATTGAAATGGGTCGTTAGCTCAGTCGGTAGAGCAGTTGACTTTTAATCAATTGGTCGGGCGTTCGAATCGCCCACGACCCACCATTTCAAACCCTCCTTAGATTAATCATCGCTACGTTAGTCACCAGCTATATTATCAATTATTCTATCTTTATTTTCTTTCGATACTACAATCGAATCACTTTGCTCAAGACTTAAGACAGTCTTTCCAAAATCGAAAAAACCATCTCACTTTAATTAAAAAATATTGCGATCAGTAATGACAAATAATTGATGACGTGATCTGGTTGTATTCATTTTCAGTCAAAAATTCATTGTCAATTAACCAGTTACTGACAAGTTCTTGAGTTTTAATAGCTGTAGCAATAGGATGATTGAGACGTTTTGAAGCATCAAGGAAAAATGCCATCATAATTGAAAGTGTTGCAGCAGATTCATAGGGAGTGCTCATTGCAAGGGTACTTTCCAATGAACGTAATGAATAAAACTTAGGTAGCCATTCTTTCAGGTTTTTTCCTTGATACCATACATCTTGTGTTGGCGTATTGTGTAACGCAACTTGTTCAAGTAACACGATTAGCCATTCACGCATATCATTTATACGATAATTAGCAAACCAAAATTCATGGCGTAAAATGGCTATAGCGACTTGTGTCGCCTCAAACCAGAATTCTTGAGCATTGTTATACGCCTGTTCTTTTGACAGCGTAGGTGGCGTTAT
This sequence comes from Shigella sp. FC1967, assembly GCF_001743005.1. Lineage (NCBI taxonomy): Bacteria > Pseudomonadati > Pseudomonadota > Gammaproteobacteria > Enterobacterales > Enterobacteriaceae > Shigella > Shigella sp. FC1967. The sequence continues at coordinate 759 of NZ_MIIZ01000625.1, forward strand.
AGTGCTAATTTCAGGAAGCTCATCACATAACCCCGTTTTATCGAGTAAGATTTGATATCCACGCTGGTAAACTGGGCTAAGTCCTTCAGTTTTCATGTTAAAAATACGTTCAGGCTCCGCCATCATAATGTCCATTTTTCGGCCTTGAGCTAAAACATGTAAATAAATGGGCCAAAACTTACTTTTGGGATCTTCACATTCCAACTGTAAGCTGACAAGAGCATCACCGAATTGCGATAACCAATGTTGGTTTTTTGCGAGCTCTGTCGCACCATAACCGATAAGCTCTATATCAATATCAGAATAACTGTCTATCTTTCTATTGCGTCCTAACGATCCCGTTAAGATCACGGCTTCAATTCTAGGATCGAGAAGAGCAAAAGATAGCATGCGATCGATTAAAACGTGTTGTTGTCTCCATATTTCTCTCTAATAAGTAAAATGTACTAAAGTTATTTGTCGTTTTTATTATTTAAAACGTAGAATTAGAATATTTTGTTTAGTATATAAAACATTTGTTTGTTATTTTTCTGAATAAGAAACATAATGTTTAATATTAAAAACCAAGTACCATTATAAATATGAATTTATAATATATCTTTACTACTTTGCAAAGATATCGCAGGAACCCATATTTTCTTTGTTTTTTTATATGATTAAGTCGGGGTTGTAAAATGGATGTGATGAGTTGGTTTAGTATCAATAATATTTTAGTCAATATCCCACTCGGAAAAGGTGGGTATCCACTTTCATGGATTGAAGCCGTTGGTACCATTGCTGGTCTACTCTGTATTTGGCTTGCCAGTCAGGAAAAAATTATCAATTATTTATTTGGACTTATTAATGTCACTCTGTTTGCCATTATTTTTTTCCAAATCCAGCTATATGCAAGTTTACTCCTTCAAATATTTTTCTTTGCCGCCAATATTTATGGATGGTATGCATGGAGCCGAGTGAATGACTTTGAGCAGGCTGAATTGAAAATACGTTGGTTAAAGTCAAGTCATTGCCTCTTTTTAATCGTGGTTTCGATAGCCGCGATTGCCGCTCTTACTTTTAATATTGATACTGTATTTGGTTATTTAGCTGTTGTTGCTGTTGATATATTAAATGTCTTTGGTGCAAATTTAGCGACGCCAGTTCTGGAACCTGATGCTTACCCATTCTGGGATTCCACAATGACAGTGCTTTCTATTGTCGCAATGATCTTAATGACACGGAAATTGGTTGAAAATTGGCTAATTTGGTCAGTTATTAACGTAATTAGTATTGTTATATTCTACAAACAAGGTGTTTATGCAATGTCTGTTGAATATATCATTTTACTGGCTATCGCAATTAATGGTTCTCGTTTGTGGATCAAAGCAGCAAAGCGTTCTAGCGAAAATAATTATCTCTCCTAATAAAAAAAAGGCTGGTAGAGTTATCTTTCTCTCCAGCCTTAATATTCATTGTTTTTATTCTTATTTATAACGCAATTTTGAATCATTATTTTGCTTAAATGCGCTATTTCCCGTTATATTGAAATTTTTAGAAAGGTGACTATAGGTGCTTTAGGTGGAAAGGGTGTTTACAGATAGAAATCGAATGGTTAGATTGGAAAAGCAATAATAACATTGACTAGATAACATAGAGTGGATACACGGGAATGAATTATCAAAATGATGACCTTAAAATAACACAAATTAATGAACTTTTACCGCCAGTAGCTTTATTGGAAAAATTTCCAGCAACTGATAATGCGGCTTTTACAGTTCGTCATGCCCGTGAAGCTATTCATCAAATCCTTGCAGGAAAAGATGATCGTCTATTAGTGGTAATTGGACCTTGTTCTATTCATGATCCGAAAGCCGCACTGGAGTATGCACAACGTTTAAGTCTTATTAGAGAAGAGTTGAAAGACAAACTTGAAATTGTAATGCGTGTTTATTTTGAAAAACCTCGCACTACCGTAGGTTGGAAAGGCTTAATTAACGATCCTCATATGGATCATACTTTTGACATTAATGAAGGCTTACGTATTGCTCGTAATCTTCTATTAACGATTAATGATAGTGGCTTGCCAACGGCTGGCGAGTTCTTAGACATGATAACGCCTCAATATGTTGCTGATTTAATGAGTTGGGGCGCAATTGGTGCTCGTACCACAGAATCACAAGTTCACCGTGAGCTTTCATCGGGCTTATCTTGTCCTGTTGGTTTTAAAAATGGTACAGATGGCACGATTAAAGTGGCGATTGATGCAATTAATGCTGCAGGATCGCCACACTGTTTTCTTTCTGTAACCAAATGGGGACATTCTGCTATTGTGCGCACAGCAGGTAATGGTGATTGCCATATTATTTTGCGTGGCGGTAAAGAGCCAAATTACAGTGCTGAACATGTTGCTGCGGTTAAAGAAGGGCTTAAAAAAGCCGGTTTACCACAAAACGTCATGGTTGATTTCAGTCACGCAAATAGTTGCAAGAAATTTGAGAAACAAATGGAAGTTGGTGCTGATATTTGCCAGCAAATTAGCTCTGGAGAAAAAGCATTAATTGGTGTAATGGTTGAAAGTCATTTAGTGGAAGGTAGTCAATCATTAGAAAGCGGTGAGCCTTTGGTTTACGGTAAAAGTATCACTGATGCATGTATTGGTTGGGATGATACTGAAACGCTGTTACGCCAACTAGCAGATGCGGTTGTAGCACGTCGTAATAAAGCTTAAACGTTAAATTTGATGTAAAAAAATGCCACTTTGAAGTGGCATTTTTTTATATATTATTCAAAATAAAAATTAAATTATTTTGCTTTACCTTGGTTAGCAACAGCGGCTGCTTTTGCTGCGATTTCGTCAGCATTACCTAAGTAGTAACGTTTGATTGGTTTCATGTTTTCATCAAATTCGTAAACTAAAGGTACAGCTGTTGGGATATTCAGCTCAAGAATTTCATCTTCGCTCATATTGTCTAGGTATTTAACCAGAGCACGCAGTGAGTTACCGTGTGCGGCGATGATAACTTTTTCACCAGAAGCCACACGAGGTTTAATCACTTCTTCCCAGTATGGTGTTACACGGTCGATAGTCAGCGCTAAGCTTTCTGTTAATGGCAGTTCTGCCGCAGTTAAAGATGCATAACGAGGATCTTTACCAGGGAAACGGTCATCATCTTTCGTTAATTCTGGTGGCGTAACAGCAAAACCACGACGCCATTGTTTAACTTGTTCATCGCCATATTTTTCAGCGGTTTCAGCTTTGTTTAAGCCTTGCAGAGCACCGTAATGGCGTTCATTTAATTTCCAGCTTTTTTCAACTGGCAGCCATTGTTGATCTACTTGATCAAGAATGTTCCACAGAGTGTGAATTGCGCGTTTCAGAACAGAAGTATATGCAAAGTCAAAAGTGAAACCTTCTGCTTTCAATAACTTACCCGCTTCTTCAGCTTCAACTCGACCTTTGTCTGACAGCTCAACGTCAGTCCAGCCTGTAAAACGGTTTTCTTTGTTCCATACACTTTCACCGTGTCGAACTAGCACAAGCTTAGTTACTGCCATAGTTTAGACTCCTATAATTACTTTCTTAATATAAGTTTAAAATTAGCACTTCAATCATTATATGGATCATCGACAAGAACACCAAACATAAGTGACAAAACAAGGGGGATTAAGTCAAAAAATGTCGTTTGTTCGATGAATTATTGCACAGTTGTCACACCTTTTGCTTAATCGTTCAAGCTATTAATCTAGCGGGATCGGCGTAAAAAAAACAAAATAATCCGTTTTGTATAAAAAATAGACGAAAATAGCGTCCATAAAAACGACACATTTTTTTATTTATTATTGTTCGAATAACAAGCAAAAAAGTGTCGATTTAAATAAAAAAGCAAAGCCAAGTTTACCGTTAATTTCTAAAATCATTGCCCTGATTATGTCAGTAAAAGTCCGCATTTAACAAATTTCTTGCTGATAACGATAAATTTCGCCGTCTTTAATAAAAGTCAATCGATGAGTAATACATGAAGGCGCATCCTCTTGATGATGGCTGACAAATAAAAGTTGCGTATTACTGTGGCTTATCATGATATCAATAAAACGCTGTACTAAGAGTCGATTCGTTGTATCTAATCCTTGCAGTGGCTCATCAAGAATAAGCAAAGTAGGGTGCTTAACTAGAGCCCTCACAATTAATACTAAGCGCTGTTGTCCCCAGGATAAAGCATGAAATGGACTATTGGCATGGTTTGTCAAACCAATTAACGCTAACCATTCATCAGCGAGTTTCAGCTGTTTATCGGTAATAGCCTGATAAATACCAATTGAGTCATGAAAACCTGAAATAATGACATTCTTTACTGTTGAAGAAACGCGATAACTTTGATGCAGGGCATTACTGACATAACCAATATGGCGTTTAATTTCCCATACTGTTTCGCCACTTCCCCTTTTACGACCAAATAGTGCTAAGTCATTGCTGTAACCTTGAGGATGATCCCCTGTAATTAAACTTAATAATGTCGATTTTCCTGCGCCATTAGGGCCTAAAATTTGCCAATGTTGTTGCGGTTTTACCTCCCAACTTAAATGGTGAAGAACAGGTTTGTCGTTATAGCTCACTACACCATTTTTTAGCACGATAGGGGAAAGTGTTGGCGGTAATTGTGGGATCGCATCTGGTGACTCTTGTTCAGGTAGTGTGAGATTTTCAAGGGTTTCACTGTGAGATAACTGCCCTATTACCGAATCAGATAAAATCTGCTCTTTTTTACCGCTTATCACCAATTCACAATTAATCAGTAATCCTGCATATTGAATAAAATCAGGAATATCATTAAAGCGATTTAAAATCAGTACAATTGTCAGATTTTTGTTGATGTAATAGCGATAATAATTCATTTAAAGCACGGCGAGAATCTACATCTAAACCATCAAAAGGCTCATCTAAAATAATCAAATCTGGTTTGTTCATTAAAAGCTGAATAAGCAATACTTTCCGAGACTCACCAGTAGAAAGATATTTAAACCGTCTTGATAAAAGATATTCAACGCCAAATTGCTTAGCTAATAAAAAACATCTGTCATCATCTTTTACCTGCATTTGAATAACTTGAGCCACCGTTAAGCCAGTGTCTTCCTCACCTTCACTTAATAAATCTGTATTATTACGGCGCCACTCTTCTTCGATCATTTTTTGTAGTTTTTCAAAAGAGAGGCTAATTGGACGAGAAAATGTATTGATAAGCTCACCAGAAAGCAAAATGCTTTCTTGGCATAATGCATTTGCTAAGGCGGTCTTGCCACTACCATTACTGCCGACAAATGCCCAACTGTCACCTTCATTAATCGTTAAGTCATTAATTTGCAAACAGAGTGTATCGCTTAATCGAAATTGTGTTTTTTTTGAGTTGCAAGTACGTCATTATTATTATCCGTATATTTTTTAGAGCAAGTAG
>NZ_MIIZ01000626.1:0-6172 GCF_001743005.1 Shigella sp. FC1967
GGGGGGCAGTGATTATTTATCTTCCGTGGTAGGGTTCGGGACCTCGTTAGGGAAACTGGGGGCGCTCTCCTTTGATGCCACTATGTCATGGGCGAAAATTCAAGGGTCAGATTCGTGGAAAAATGGGCAATCTTATCGTGTCCGCTATGCCAAAAGTATGCTGTCAACGGGGACCACAGTGGATTTAGCCGCTTATCGTTATTCCACCAAAGAGTATTACAGTTTTAACGATGCAAACGTTATCAATGAAAATGGCTTATACGCCTGGGGTAGAGCGAAGCGTAAAAATAATTTCCAAATCAGCTTAAGCCAACAATTAGGCCGTTATGGCTCGTTGACATTATCGGGGAATCGAGAAGATTACTGGAATAGCAATGAAGTCAATAAACGGGTGTCATTATCGTATAATGCGACGTTAAAAGAGATCAACTATTTTATTACGTACAATATTGAAAAACGAAAAGACGAACATAATAACTGGCCAGAAGATCGTCGGTTATCGGTAGGGATGCAGATCCCCTTCAAGATTTTCAGTCCAGCGCCTTTGGCCGAGAAATCCTCTTTATCCTATGCGATTAATACAGGTAATCATGGTAATACGGCGCAAAATGTGGGACTCAGAACCTCGCTATTGGACGATAGGCTGGGCATTTCCGTTGACCAAGATTACAGCAAAGAGAAACACGCTAACAATAGTAGCAATTTAAATATTAACTATGTGGGTGAGGTATCCAACAGTACGTTAGCCTACAGTTACAGTAATGATTACAACACTTTATCGGGCAGCCTTAACGGTGGGATCATTGCCCATCCTTATGGAATAACGTTAGCCCGTTATGTGGGATCATCGCCATTGGCCTTAGTGGAAGCAGAACAAGCGGCGGGGACCAAAGTCAACTCAGGAATGGGCACCATCAATGACAGGGGTTTTGCTTTAGTGCCGATTGGTAATAGCTACAATAAAAACCCCGTCTCTTTGGATATCTATTCCTTACCGAACAACGTGGAAGTGGATAATTCAATTCATCAACTCTACCCTACTAAAGATGCGGTTGTGTACACGAAATTTAATACCAAAGTGGGGTATCAAGTGATTATGACGCTGATGCGCCAGCACAAACCTCTTCCTTTTGGCGCGCTAGTATCGGTGGTAGGGGATGAAGAAAATACGTCAGTAGTCGGTGATAATGGGGAAGTGTATTTAGCGGGGCTGTTACCACAAGGGCTGTTAACGGTACGGTGGGGAAATGGCGCCCAGCAAAGCTGCCAAGTGAATTATACCTTACCGATTGAGCGCGCGGCACAGGATAAAATTACCCCGGTCATTGAATATACCGCGGATTGTCAATAAGCCATAAGGGGAAGTGATGAAAATACGAGGATTAGTGGGGCTGATATTATCGTTCTTCCTGTGTTTGCCCGTGCAAGCAAAGAAAGTCGATACCAATGTTGGGTTATCGCTATTATTTACGCGGGTAATTTTCCATGAAAGTGACGAGAAAGGCGTCAGTTTACAGATTAATAATAAAACGGATAACACCTATTTATTACAATCGGTAATACGCAACGTCGATGCCAATACGGGATTAATGATGGAGGTGGAGAATGAGGATGAATCAGCCACGCCCAGTAAAAAACAACCCTTTATGATCACGCCTCCTTTGTTTCGTTTTGAATCAAAAAGTCAGATTAATCTCTTGATTAGACGGGTCCCGAGTGTATTACTGGATAATAAAAAAGAGTCTGTTTTTTATATTTCCTTAAAGGCGATTCCCATTATTCACAGTGAAATGAATAAGAACAATATGACCATTTCAACGGTGATTAATTTGAAATTATTTTATCGTCCAAATAGCTTAGAGAAATGGTTTATTGAAGAACTCTCCGAAAGTGAGAAATTGATTTTCAGTATCAAACAAGGTGCTCTGAATATAAGTAACCCAAGCCCCTATTGGATAACGTTGGATCATTTAATAATAGATGGGAGCAATATAGATAAGGAGTCATTAAGAAGGATGATCCCTCCTTTTGGGACGATACGGTATTCTTCCCCTGTATTGTCAAAAAATAAAAGAGCGTATTCTATCGAATGGAGCTTGATTGACGAATTGGGTCGCTCAACAAAAATAAAACAGCAAATTATCCATTAGACATTAAAAATAGGAGTAGATCCGATGTTTTCATTCTTATCTTTTAACGCAGTAAAAAAAAATACCCATTTTATTGTGGCTGAGTGGGTTACTGGGAATGACCTCGATAGCACAAGCTAAAAATGTGATTATTATTCCTAAAGGAGAAGGGATTGTGTGGCAAGGAAAACCGTTTACCAGCAAATTGTTGAAAATTTATAACTCTTCTAATGATGTTATTAATTTTGGAGGCCGTTTAGACCCCTTGCTAACAGCTACAACTAATTTAGGCACTTCTGCATATACAATAAGCTGTCCATTATATACTACAAATCCAAAACCTGGAGACTTTACCAAAGTCGCAGGTTACGATGCTATGATGGTAATTCCAGGACTATATATAGCGATAGCTGGTAATTTCTGGGGGGAGTACACAGATCAAAAAAGTTACCAAAGGGTGTCATTTAACGGAGCTTTCGGGAACAATAAATTTGTTACATCGAACGCGCCCAAGAATTCACCAAAATTAACTATTTTAAATGATGCGGTAAACTGTTTATCACTAGAGACATCACGAACACCGCTGATTAGGAGAGATACGGACTATCAGGTACAAATGAGTGGGTATTGGGTCCTAATTGCAGACGGAACACAAAAAACAGCGACCTCGACTTTTGTTTCGGCACTGGTTTTAAATACAGCATCCATTCTTAGCACTGCTTCGGATACGAGTATTTTCCCGAAAGATACCGAATTTAAAATATCTACCTTGGAATGTAATATAAACACCCCACCTACAATTAATTTTGGCGATGTATTGCACTCTAATCAGGCAGGTAAAGAGTTGGCTAGTAAAATGACCACTATTGAAACTTATTGCTCACAGGGTGATGAGGTTATTGACTCTAATATTAACTTAACCTTTAGAGCTATATCTGGATATTTTGAAAACGATACGAGCAAATTAAGTTTAAAGGAAGGCGGAGGATATATCACGGGACAAATTGAAAGGGCACAGCAATCTTTTGATGGCAGCTGTGGTTTAACAGGAAAAGGCATTCCTTTTGACAATACAACAGCAATAAAACTTGGGCATATCACTAAAGATCAGCCCTCAGCCAGTTTTATTAATCCTGTTTTATGGCGCCTTTGTGCAGGGGGCGATGGTAAATTGCCTTACGGCAAGGTGACGGCATCGGCGGAAGTGATGGTAACACTTAATTAAGAATGATAAGGATAAGAGCGTTTCCCCCACACTCGAACCCTAATCAGATACCAGGTTTAAAGAAGCTCGCCATTTAGAAATAAAGAACTACATGTAGACCCAAGTATCATTAAAATGGATAAGAAATAACCCAAGCCATCTTTACATCTAGAAGTAAAGATGGCTAATTAGCATTATAAGGGATCGTTTGAGTTTTTTGGAGGTACATTGAATTTGAGTGGCGGAAGATCACAGGAGTCGAACCTGCCAAGGACCGCTGGCGGCCCCATCTGGATTTGAAGTCCAGCCGCCCCACCGGGGACGATGATCTTCCATTTTTGAATGGGTAAAAAGGAAATAACGGGATGATTATACGCTGAATTATTTTTAATCCCAAGTGCACCAAATCAATAAAAGCGCTTTCAAATAAAATAATCCCATTTTTGAGTAAAACCTCTGATAATTACCGCGATACTATTGAACTTATACAGTTTCATCCTCATCTTACTCTCTATAACGAATAAACTCAGTGGTGTATTTTACGTCACTGCAAACCAAAATACAGGATGTTTTTTATGTCAAATCCATTACTTAGCACAACGGGATTACCTGCATTTTCCCTTATCAAACCAGAACATATTGTTCCTGCACTAAAAGACGTTTTAACCACGTATCGCCAAACCGTCGAAAAATTACTGGCTGATAATACGCAATTTACTTGGGATAACCTTTGCCAACCATTAGCAGAAGCAGGTGATAAACTTTCTCGTGTTTGGTCCCCCGTTAGCCATTTAAATTCTGTTAAAAACGGTGCTGAACTGCGTGAAGCATACGAACAGTGTTTACCGTTACTATCTGAATTCAGTACATGGATGGGACAGCACGAAGGCTTATATCAAGCTTATAAATCAATTAAAGAAAGTGCTGATTTTAATGCATTAACTCAACCACAGAAAAAAGCAATTGAAAATGCATTACGTGACTTTGAATTATCTGGTATCGGTTTACCAAAAGAGAAACAACAGCGTTTTGGTGAAATCAGCGCACGTATGTCTGAGTTAGGTGCTAAATATGGTAATAATGTATTAGATGCCACAATGGGGTGGTCTAAATTAATTACTAATGTAGAAGATTTATCAGGTATGCCTCAAAGTGCCATTGATGCCGCAAAAGCTATCGCACAAGCGAAAGAGCAAGACGGCTATCTATTAACACTGGATATGCCAAGCTATCTCCCTGTTATGACCTATGCGGATAATCGTGAACTTAGAAAAGAGATGAGTATCGCTTATAGCACACGTGCCTCTGATCAAGGTCCAAATGCGGGTCAGTGGGACAATAGCGAAATTATCGCCGAGATCCTCGCATTACGTCACGAACTCGCTCAATTGCTTGGTTTTAAAAATTACGCTGAAAAATCGCTTGCCACCAAAATGGCGGAGTCTCCAGAACAAGTACTTAATTTCTTGACCGATTTAGCCTCTCGGGCCCATCCACAAGGTGAAAAAGAGTTAGCTGAACTCACCCAATTTGCAAAAGAGCACTATGGCGTTGATAAATTAGAGTCATGGGATCTGGCTTACTACAGTGAAAAACAGAAACAGCACCTGTTCTCAATCGATGATGAGCAACTACGTCCTTACTTTCCTGAGCAACGTGCTTTAAGTGGCTTATTTGAAGTCGTTCATCGTATCTATGGTTTAACAGCTAAAGAACGTAACGATATCGACACTTGGCACGATGATGTCCGTTTCTTTGAACTTTATGATGAAAGCAACACGTTACGTGGTAGCTTCTATCTGGATTTATATGCTCGTGAACACAAACGTGGCGGCGCTTGGATGGATGATTGCATAGGCAGAATGCGTCATGCTGATGGCTCACTGCAAAATCCCGTTGCTTACCTCACTTGTAACTTCAATAAACCTGTAGGTGATAAACCCGCCTTATTTACTCATAATGAAGTCACTACACTGTTCCATGAGTTTGGTCATGGCTTACATCACATGTTAACGCAAATTGATACTGCTGATGTTGCAGGTATTAATGGCGTGCCTTGGGATGCTGTTGAATTACCGAGTCAATTTATGGAAAACTGGTGCTGGGAGCCAGAAGCGTTAGCCTTTATTTCTGGTCATTATGAAACTGGCGAACCATTACCGCAGGAAATGCTTGATAATATGCTCAAAGCAAAAAATTATCAGTCAGCGATGTTTGTATTACGCCAACTAGAATTTGGTTTGTTTGATTTCCGTTTACATGCCGAGTATGACCCAGCGAAGGGTGCTTGTGTAATGGAAACCTTAACTAATGTAAAAGAACAAGTTTCTGTTGTTCCTTCAACACCTTGGGCGCGTTTCCCTCATGCCTTTAGCCATATCTTTGCAGGTGGATATGCAGCAGGTTATTACAGCTATTTATGGGCTGACGTACTGGCAGCTGATGCCTTCTCTCGTTTCTCTGAAGAAGGCATTTTTAATCGCGAAACGGGTCAATCATTCCTTGATAATATTTTAACTCGTGGTGGTTCAGAAGAGCCAATGGAGCTGTTCAAACGCTTCCGTGGTCGTGAGCCGAAACTTGATGCTATGCTCAAAGGCTACGGCATTAAAGGATGATATGTGAATATCTGTTTACTTTGTGAAGAAGGCGCTGATAACAGCGCCTTATCTGATTTAGCACAACGTTGGGGATTAGTTCACGACGAAACGCAAATCATGGCATTAGTTTTAACGCCCACCCACCTAGAATTACGCAAACAAGATGAACCTAAATTAGGTGGCATCTATGTAGATTTCGTAGAGGGCACAATGGCACATCGTCGTAAATTTGGCGGGGG
>NZ_MIIZ01000627.1:0-6134 GCF_001743005.1 Shigella sp. FC1967
CAAGTATCACTTTACCAATTAAATTCACCAGACTCCATTAACTGGTGAGCCTTACCCACTTCTTCTAATGAAAAAATAGCATTAATGATTGGTTTGATTTTTCCTTTAGCAATCAATGGCCATACTTGCTGTTTTAGTTCTTGCGCTATTTGTGCCTTTTCTTCTATTGAACGAGATCGCATCGTTGAACCAGTATGAATTAAACGTTTAATCATCATTGGCATCATATTTAAATTTTTCGGCATTCCTTTCATCATACCGACTTGTATAACGCGCCCAAACTTGCTAGCAACTTGATAATTTTTTTCTACATAATCCCCACCAATAATATCAAGAATAACATCAATGCCTTTTTCTTTAGTTAAAGCAGGAATTTCTTTAGCAAAATCGGCTTGTTTGTAATTGATGACATAATCGGCGCCAAGATCACGTGCTACAGCCGCTTTTTCTTCAGAGCCAACCGTTGTATAAACAGTTGCACCTATTGAGTGAGCAAGCATTATGGCAGTAGATCCAATTCCCGATGTTCCGCCATGAATAAGAACAGATTCGCCTTGTTTTAGTTTTCCTAACTGGAATAAATTAGCCCAGACAGTAAAGAAATTCTCAGGCAATGCCGCCGCTTCAATGTCCGTTAAATCCATTGACGGTAATGCGATGTCTTCATGCGCAATACAATATTGAGCGTAACCACCACCAGCAACTAAAGCACAGACTCTATCTCCTAGCTGCCATTTAGTGCAGCCTTCACCTAATACGACGATCTCTCCAGCGACTTCAAGCCCAGGGATAGGTGAAGCATCTGCGGGTGGCGGATAACTACCTTGGCGTTGAAATATATCGGGGCGATTAACACCAGAAGCTGCAACTTTGATCAAAAGATAATGAGGAGGAACGGAAGGTATCGGAGATAGTTGAGGTTGTAATTTATCTATACCGCCTGGCCCTGTAATGGCAACTTCTAACATATTCTCAGGTAAATTCGTTGTTTTCATCATATGTTCCCTTTTATTTGGTTACTCTCGGAATTTAATGATAAATAAGCAAAATCAGCATATTATTTCGTATTTCAATAAGGATATTGGCTTATTAAGGCAATAAATAACTTAAGTGTATTTGAGAGAAATTATAACCAACCTTGTTTCTGATGTTGTATGCAAATTGGGCACAATTTTGCTTCTGGAGTCCACGATAAGAAAGCTAAACGACATTTTTCACAGTGGGCATCATAATAATGATAGTGTATTGGTTCGTTTATTTTTAGCGACACGTTCATTAACATGAATAGATTTAGGAAAACAAACAACTTCACAACTCATACAGCCCGTACAACGTTTTTTCATCAAGCGTAAATATATTATTTTTTAAGTTCAATCGCAGCTTCATCACACACATTGGCGCAGGCAGAACAAAGAATACAACTCTCTTTATCTAATTGAATTTGGAACCAACTATCTTCAGGATAAAGTTGTTTTCTTGCATTTAATCCTGTTCTTACTTGATTTTTTTTGAGTGGTTTTTCATCCAGTTTTTGACGAAAAAGCATAAAGCGACGCCCACTATCAATATCCGTAGGCTCTGTGATAATTAATTGCCAAATAGGTTCTTGCAATGTTTTTAATCGAAGGTTTAAGTTTGCTAAAACAGTAAGCCATTTATCCACAAAAGGCTGTGCTATCTTCATTCCTCTAATTTGATATTGGCGGTGCCATACTAATAATTCTTCTATACTTGCTAATGGTTCATCATGATTAACAACAAGGTAATTATCTTGGTGTGTTCTTTCGTGAGGAGAAATATTTTCTATTGCATCAACGGGGCAGGTAAATAGACAATTACCACATTGAAAGCAGCGTTCATTGTCTATTTTTACATCTAAATGAGCAAAAGTGATAGCGCCCACAGGGCAAACTTTGGAGCAACTATCACATAGGCTTTGTTTGAGGCGTTTTCTAACACATTTATCATTAATAATTGGTTCAGGAGGAAGTTCCACCTTAATAAAACGCCTCATACATCACTACTCCACTACTTGACAATAAAGAATGCAAAACGATTAAGAATCTCTGCAATCAGTATTATTGCGCTACTTGCTAATACCATACGCAATCCTGAAGTAAATACAGCGTTGCGATATTTCCATACGCTGTATCCCATCATTAAAATACCAAGAACTGACATAAGCCATGCGGATATTCTTAATCCGAATGTCTCATTATACGCAATGATAGGCGTATGGGGGAACGTTATTGCATCATTTGTTGAAATGACTGCTGACAACCATTCTAAATAATATGGTTGTACAGCCATACGTAATGTTACAGCAAGGAAAACAACCGCTAATGCACTTATTACAATCCTTTTTGCTAATTCATCATTCACAAATGCTTTAACACGATATGCCGTTATTGATAGCGCTACAACGGCGCCAACTGCAAATAATGCACCTATAAACATAAAATAGGTATTTGCGTGCATCCATGTCAGCATCGAGGTGTTGTAATACAGTGACGCCATACAGAATATATCGATAATGCCAAGTAAACCAATAATTGCCAGTATGGTTTTATTCATATGCCCTTTTATCAAAATAACTAAGGTATAAAGGCATAACGCACCAAGATAAACAGCAGCAAATATGATTTCACGACTGAGCCATGATGAAGAGATATGGCGTAATGCATGAAAAGCATTCCATGGATATCCCATATGTAAGGTTGAAGCTAATAATCCTAAGCACCCCAAAATAGCACCTGTTAATAACACAGGACGCATAGCAACGGTTGCTCGTTGATTCCCAATTTCTTTTTCTAGCCAGCAAAAATAAAGTGCGGTGAAAATAGTCACACCCACAGAACCTTGGACGAATAAAGTAAAGGTAACTAATGGCCATTCACTCATGCTTGAACTCCTCCCTTTTTCGTCGCCCCAGTATGAGGTTTGATAACTAAATTCGGATTGGTCAGTGTAAAATCGGGTAATCCTTGAACTTGACTTAAGTGCCCGTATTTCGCCCTTAGATCTTTAATTTTGCCAAACTTAATCGCATTTAGCGGACAGGTATCAACGCAAATTGGATTTTTGCCTTCAGCTAATAAATCGATACAAAAATCGCATTTTGACATCTGTCCAGTTTCTTCATTCATTTGTGGTGCACCGTAAGGGCATGACCAAGCACAATACCCACAACCTACGCATTTAGAGGTATCAACACGAACAATGCCATCACCTTCACGCTTATGCATTGCGGTAGTTGGGCAGTTTTTCACACAAACAGGATCAGTACAGTGATTACAAGAAATCGTTAATGTATAAGCAAACACATTATTAACCAAACCACCTTGTCCTGTTGGCGCAAATCCCCCACCTTTTACTTCATAAATACGCCGAAAACGACGCCCTACTTCTAAATTATTTTTATCTTTACATGCCACTTGGCAAGCTTTACAACCAGAGCAACGAGAGGAATCAATAAAGAAACCGAGCTGTTCATCACTCACTGGTGCATATTCTTTAAAGTCGCTCATGCTTTGGTTACCTCAACTAAGACGGTTAAATGCGAGTTACCATGTGCTAATGGTGTCATTCGTGTTGATGTTAAAACATTAGGGCATCCGCCATGATCAACGCCATTTTCATCAGGCGTCCACCATGCGCCAGCTTGCAATCCAACCACACCAGGAATAATACGTTGTGTCACTAATGCAGGGATTTGGGTGATCCCTCTGTCGTTATAGACACGCACCATATCACCATTTTTGATACCTCTATTTTCAGCATCAATTGGGTTTATCCATACTTCTTGACGTTGCACTTCTTGTAACCAAGGATTGGCATATTGCGTTGAGTTTGCGCGGTTTTTCCCTTTCCAAGTTAACATTTGCAATGGATACGTTGCTGTTAACTTATCTTCAGGACCTTCAATCGCCGGAACATAATGAGATAAAGCAGGAATATCGGGATCGTTCATGTCATAAAGTCGCTTAGAAAAAATCTCAATTTTTCCTGATGGCGTTGGGAATGGATTATTCGCAAAGTCATTGATATTTTTTTCAAAGGCAACGAACGGTTCATCTTTGAAAAGGTAACGACGTGTTTTTAGCAGCTCTTCAAAATTAGGAAAGTCAGGTCTATCTTGGAAACGCTCTTTATTGGTATCAACAAGATGAGCTATCCACTCTTTTTCACTTCGACCTTCAGTAAACGCCTCTTTTACCCCCATTTTTTCTGCTACGTCTGTTATCCATTCATAATCAGAACGACGCTCAAAAGCAGGTTCAATCACTTTTTCAGACAGAAGGAAATAGTTACCCGTTCCCCATGTATTACCAATGTTCCAACGCTCTAGAAAACTTGTTTCTGGTAAAACAAGATCCGCATATTTTGCCGATGGAGAAAGATATAAATCACTAGCAACAATAAATTCAACTTTTGAATCATCAGCTAATAATTTAGCAGCTGCATTTACATCTGGGTTTTGGTTAACTAAATAATTACCAGCTAAAGAAAATATCATTTTGATATTGGTATCGAGTTTATCAACACCTAAAAGGCCATCTTCAACACGTATTTTACTTGCATCATCAACCGCTTGCATCCAGTTCATAATAGAAATTTGAGCTTTAATTGGGTTCTTACCAATATTCGGACCGCGGATAGATTGACGATTACCAATACCACCGTAACCCGCTGCCCATGCCCCTTTTTTCCCCACATTCCCGGTGATCGCAGCTAATAATGTTGAACCTCGAGCGCTACGTTCACCACAAATATGGCGCTGAGGTCCCCAGCCTTGAATTAGCGCCGCGGGTTTTGTCATGGCATATTCGCGTGCGAGCTGGCGAATAGTATTTGCAGGTACTCGAGTGATATTTTCTGCCCATTCAGGTGTTTTTTCTATTCCGTCTTTTTGGCCTGTTAAATAAGCAACCAAGGATTCATTAGCAGGAACGCCTTCAGGCATATGCTCTTCATCAAAACCAATGACATATTTGTCAATAAAAGGTTTGTCATGAAGGTTTTCGGTGACAATGACATACATCATTGCATCCATTAAGGCATTATCTGTTGTGGGTAAAAGAGGGATCCATTGATCAGCAAGAGACTGAGCTGTATCTGAATAACGAGGATCAACCACAATAAATTTGGTGCCCTTATTTTTCATTTTCTGAAAATAATGGTTTGTATGACCAAAAATAGTTTCATTGGGGTTATGACCCCATAAAATCACGAGTGGTGTATCTTCAAGTGTATCGAGTGAACTGCCTGTTTTAGATATACCGTAAGTATAAGGGGTCACTTTGACCGTATTCCCTAAACTAACAGAATGATAATAAGGTAAGTATCCACCAGTTAAATTGAAGAGTTTCTTCATCATGGTATCACCAGAGAAGATCCCCCCCGTTACAGCGGTATTAACCGTTAAAAAACGGCTTGCTGCGCCATACTTTTCAGTTAAACGCGTAATATTTTCAGCGATGAGTGTTGTGGCTTCATCCCATGAAATACGTTCAAATTTACCCTCACCGCGCTTACCCACGCGTTTCATCGGATATTTTAGCCTGTCTGCATGATAAGAAAATTTACGATACCCTCTGCCTCTCACGCACGCTCTCATGATAGGCATCGATTCATCTAATTCATTATCAGGTCTTGTTGTGATCCGAGTGACAATGCCCTCTTTTATATGGGCTCGTATATCACACTTTCCACCGCAGTCAAAAGTACTGCATGTTGCTACAACAGTGGCGGGATTCCCGTTCATTTTTGCAACGGGTAAACTTTCATCTACATTAGCTTGTGCATTTCGTGCGAAAAATGGCACCGTAATTAATGCCGCACTCGTTTGAACAAAGTGGCGACGACTTAGTGACATCTTCCCTCTATTTTTATCAATTTTTTCTATTTTTTTCATTAGCTTATCATTCTCACATAACAACGTTATCAGTGAAAATGATAGGATATAGTGGTAAACCCTCATTGATGTATATCAATACCACTAAAGAGGTAATAGAATGTTTCAATATTTCGCACTTCTTTGCTGATATCCCATTTTTTATAAGGAAAAGCTAATTCAAGGTAGCATTAAGTTGCATCAAAAATACACCTAGTTAACTTTACCTAATTTTTTGTTA
>NZ_MIIZ01000628.1:0-6115 GCF_001743005.1 Shigella sp. FC1967
TAGCGAAATAAATTTAATTTTTTCATCATGATTAACACTCCTTTTTAAAAAAAAAGAAATATAATTCACGATATATCTTGATTATATAAAAATAAGAACAATGCATAATACGAACATTGTTCTTATTTTATAAAATATATTTATCAATCTTCTGATTAAACTTCTGCGTGATCTTGCTCTACGGCAAAACAAGCGATTCGCTGCCCATCATACTCTTTTAAAGTGGGCTGCAGTTGTGTGCACATACCAAATGCTCGGCGACAACGAGCGGCAAAAGCACATCCTGATGGTGGATTTAACGGACTAGGCAATTCACCTGTTAATTTAATACGCTCTCGTCTTAATTCAGGCGTCAATCTTGGTGTTGCTGATAATAATGCCTGTGTATAAGGATGTTGAGGATTTTCAAAAATTTGAGCTTTTGTTCCTTTTTCTACACAACGCCCTAAATACATTACAATAACTTCATCTGCAATATGTTCAACAACGGAAAGATCATGAGAAATAAAAACATAAGAAAGTCCCATGTCTTGTTGCAGATCCATCATCAAATTCAAGACTTGGGCACGAACAGATACATCTAGTGCAGAAACGGGCTCATCTGCAACCACAATGTCTGGATCAAGCATCAGGCCTCGTGCAATAGCAATACGCTGACGTTGACCACCAGAAAACATATGTGGATATCGGCTATAATGTTCTGTTTTTAATCCTACTTTAGCCATCATTGATAATACTTTTTCTTTCCGCTCAGAAGCATTAAGCGCTGTATTAATCAATAAAGGCTCTTCTAAAATTTGTCCCACTTTTTTTACGTGGATTCAATGATCCATAAGGGTTTTGAAATACAATCTGGATCTTTTGGCGACGTAGCTTCTCAGCCGATTTATCTTTAACTAATAGATTTTGCCCACGATAAGAAAGCTCACCTGAAGTCGGGATCTCAATCATCGTTAATAATCGACCTAATGTAGATTTACCACACCCTGATTCACCAACAACAGCCAAGGTTTTACCGCGCTCTAATTCAAAAGAGACACCATCAAGCGCTTTAACTGTTCTTTCTTTTGAAAAAATACCGCCTTTTACGCTGTAATACTTCGCTAAATTAACCGCTTTTAATAAGGGAGTTGATACATTTGGATTAATTTCAGCCATGGGTAGGTCTCCCTGCATTATCTAACGGTGTATGACATTTCACACGGTGCGCCCCTAATTCTTTTAATTCAGGCTCAATCTTATAACATTCATCATGAGCATATGGGCAACGTGGATTGAGTAAGCAGCCTGTTGGGCGATCATAGCGTCCTGGTACAACACCCGATAACGATGCTAATCGTGCTTTATTACTCGCAAATTCAGGAAGTGCTCTTAATAATGCTTGAGTATAAGGATGGCGAGGCGCTTTAAATATTTCTGATGCTTTTCCGGATTCCACCACTTGCCCCGCATACATTACAATAATGGTGTCTGCGGCTTCCGCCACTAATGCGAGATCATGCGTGATCAACACGAGCGCCATATTTTCTTGTTTTTGTAAATCTAGCAAAAGTTCTATGATTTGAGCCTGAATAGTCACATCCAGTGCCGTGGTTGGTTCATCAGCAATCAATAATTTAGGGCGACAAGCAATTGCCATTGCAATCATAACACGCTGGCTCATTCCCCCTGAAAGCTGATGTGGATAGACATCTAAGCGAGAAGCGGGATCAGGAATACCCACCAGCGTTAAGAGGTCGATAGCACGTTGTTTGCGTGTTTTACGACTTCCTCCCTGATGGACTTTTAAGGCTTCCATAATTTGATAGCCAACCGTAAAACAAGGATTCAAGCTTGTCATAGGATCTTGGAAAATCATCGCAACATCGGCTCCGACTAAATTGCGTCGTTCTGATTCAGAGATTTTCATCAGATCTCTGCCATCAAAATAGAGCTCTTTTGCGCTCACTCGCCCCGGAAAATCGATAAGCCCCATAATCGCCAATGAGCTAACGGATTTACCTGAACCTGATTCCCCAACAATACCGACAACTTGCCCTTCTTCAACTTGATAGCTAATTCGGTCTACCGCCTTAAACGGAGTATCTTCATCACCAAAGTGAACAGATAGTTGATTAATATTTAGTAATGCCATGTTCTTACCCCGTTACTGCTTTAATTTCGGATCAAGCGCGTCTCGTAAACCATCACCCATTAAGTTAAAGGCTAATACGGTAAACAAAATCGCCAAACCAGGAAACGTTACAACCCACCATGCACTTTGTGTAAACTGTAATACATCAGACAACATGGTTCCCCATTCAGGTGTTGGTGGCTGCGCGCCCATCCCTAAAAAGCCTAATGCTGCCATATCTAAGATTGCATTAGAAAAACCTAAAGAAGCTTGAACAATTAAAGGAGCAAGACAGTTAGGTAAGATATTAATAAACATCTGACGCAATGAACCCGCGCCAGCGACACGAGAGGCAATCACATAATCGCGATTCACTTCAATTAAGACAGCGGCACGAGTGAGTCGAACATAATGCGGTAAGGCAACAAAAGTTAACGCAATAGAAGCATTAACAATAGAGGGACCAAAAATAGCGACCAAAACTAATGCCAATAATAAACTTGGTAATGCCAGCATGATATCAACAACACGCATAATGCCGATATCCACAAGGCCACCGAAATAACCCGCTGCCAACCCTAGAATAATTCCTAAGATAAGTGATAGTACGACAACGATGCAGCCCACCAATAATGAAAGACGAGCACCAAACATTAAACGAGAAAGAATATCGCGACCAACATCATCAGTACCGAGAATAAATTGCCAGCTCCCCCCTTCTTGCCAAACAGGGGGCGCTAATAAGAAATCACGAAATTGTTCATTAGGGGCATGAGGTGCAAGAAAACCTGCCAGTAATGCAATAAGCAACATAATTACAATATAGATTAACCCAACAACGGCACCTTTATTTTGTTTAAAATAGTGCCAAAATTCTTGGAAGGGGGTCATAGGAGCCGGTGCACTGATGACCGGTGTTACTTTATTTTCAGTCATTATGCATTCCTTATTTTTTATGGCGAATACGAGGGTTCACAATGCCATAAAGAACATCAACCAACAGATTGACGAAGATAATCATCGTTGCAATTAACAGCACACCACCTTGCACAACGGGGTAGTCACGTCGCTGTAAGGCATCAATCAACCAGCGCCCTAATCCCGGCCATGAGAAAATTGTTTCTGTTAAAATTGCCCCCGCCAGCATTGTTCCAACTTGTAATCCAATAACAGTGACAACCGGCAACATCGCATTGCGTAATGCGTGGATAAGAATAACGCGAGCGCGACTTAAACCTTTTGCTCTCGCGGTTCGAATATAATCTTCGCCTAATACTTCAAGCATCGAAGAACGCGTCATACGCACGATAACAGCTAAAGGAATGGTTCCTAATACAATGGCAGGTAAAATGATGTGATGAACGGCATCTAAGAAATTCCCTTCCTCTCCCCAAACAAAGGTATCAATCAGCATAAATCCAGTCAGTGGGTTACTGTCATCTAAAAAGACGCTATCAGCAAGGCGGCCAGAGACAGGCGTGAGATCGAGTTTTACAGACACTAGCATGATTAACATGATCCCCCACCAAAAGATTGGCATGGAGTAACCAGCTAATGACACACTAATCGCAGTATGATCAAAGATAGAACCACGTTTTACGGCTGCCAAAACCCCCACAGGGATCCCAACCGAAACCGCAAAAATCATGGCGCAAACGCCAAGTTCTAAAGTAGCTTTAAAGCGAGGTAAAAATTCATCCCATACAGGAATGCGGCTTTTTAATGAAATACCTAAATCACCATGGAAAATGCCATTTAGGTAATTGATATATTGTTGCCATAACGGCTTATCCAGTCCCAACTCTGCCATTAAATAAGCATGTCGCTCTGGAGAAAGTCCACGTTCACCAGCCATAATCATTACCGGATCACCGGGAATAAGATGAACAAAAATAAACGTCAGTAATGTAATTCCGATAAACGTAGGGATCACAAGTCCCAAACGTTGAAGGATAAATTGCAGCATATCCTAATTCTCTTTTCAAACATCAGCTAAAAGATAGCGCTGATAAATCAGAGGAAAGTCCCCTGCGCCCACAGTGTACTGAATGTATTCGTTATTATTGAATAGCGGTGCCTTTCATAAAGAAAAGCACCGTACTTAAGGCAACCCAATAATTAGGAATTGCTATTATTTAAGAGAGACATTCTCGAAGTGATGTTTGCCTAATGGATCAACCACGTAGTTTTCTACTTTTTTACTCACTGGTTCATAAACGGTCGAGTGAGCAATAATCAAAGCTGGTGCTTGGTCATGCATCACAACTTGAGCTTGTTTGTAGAGCTCTACGCGCTTTTCATGATCAGCCGCTACTCGTGCAGGCTGGATCAGATCTTCAAATGGCTTATAGCACCATTTTGAATAGTTCGAGCCTTGCTCTTTTGCCGCACAACTAAACAGCGTAGCGAAGAAGTTATCTGGATCTCCGTTATCACCTGTCCACCCCATCATAACTGCTTGGTGTTCACCGGATTTAGCACGCTTGAGATATTCCCCCCACTCGTAACTTACGATTTTGGTTTTAACACCAATTTTTTCCCAATCCGCTTGTACCATTTCAGCCATACGGCGGGCATTTGGGTTATAAGGACGCTGTACTGGCATTGCCCATAAATCGATAGTAAAACCATCAGCAAGACCTGCTTCTTTTAGCAATGCTTTCGCTTTTTCAGGGTTATATTCGTAATCGACGACATCATCGTTATAACCCCACATTGTAGGAGGAATAAGGTTTTTCGCTTTCTGACCAGCACCTTGATAAACCGCTTCAATAATGGCGTCTTTATTCACCGCCATACTTAATGCTTGGCGAACTTTTTTGGTTATCCAGTGGTTTTTTCTCAACGTTAAAAGAGATATAACCTACGTTTAAGCCCGGCTGTTCTAACAGATTGATATCGCTATTTTGTTTCATCTTCGCAATATCAGCAGGATTAGGGAAAGGCATTGCCTGGCACTCCCCTTTTTGCAGTTTTGCATATCGAACAGAGGCATCAGGTGTAATAGAGAAAACTAAACGGTCAATATCGGGTTTTTTACCCCAATATTGATCATTGGCTTTATAAAGAATACGAGAATCTTTTTGATATTGCTGTAATTGAAAAGGTCCTGTACCAATGGGATCTAGATCTACTTTCTCAGGTGTACCTGCTTTCATCATATTATCCGCATATTCAGCAGATAATATGGATGCAAAGTCCATTGCCATATCAGCAATAAAAGGCGCTTCTGAGCGAGTTAAAACAAAACGCACGGTATGATCATCAACTTTCTCGATTTTCTCGATCATGTTGTTCATATCCATTCCAGAGAAGTATTCATAACTTCCACCAGAGACTTTATGGTACGGATGTTTTGGATCCATTTGACGCATAAACGTATACATCACGTCATCCGCATTAAATTCGCGTGTTGGTTTAAAGGTTTTACTACTATGCCAATTCACGCCTTTACGCAAATGGAAGGTATACACTTTGCCATCATCACTCACATCCCAGCTTTCAGCTAAACCGGGAATGATTTCGGTTGTCCCCAGTTTAAATTCAACTAAGCGGTTATAGATAGGCACTGAACTTGCGTCATAGGTTGTTCCAGAAGTAAATAACTGAGGGTTAAACCCTTCAGGTGAACCTTCTGAGCAATACACCAATGTTTTTGCCTGCACTCCCGCAGAAACAGCTAATGCGAGCAATCCAATAGTAGCGGTCAAAATTCCTGTCTGTTTTTTGGAGCTTTTCATTATTATTACTCTCCGAAATTGTTCTGTTGTGTTTTGGCTTCCTGTTTAAAAACGGAATACCTTTTTATTTTGTCATTGTTCAATTAACCAACTGTATTCCTTTACGTCAATAAGGGCTCTAGGCCAAAACGAACAAATTACAAACATAAATTAAACAAACACCAAACAATTACAGGATAAAAATTGGACAAATTCGTTTAATAGTAGAGAATAAAACCACACATTAAGTGAGTCTTAAGTTAAATGACTATTTTAAAAAAAA
>NZ_MIIZ01000629.1:0-6104 GCF_001743005.1 Shigella sp. FC1967
TTATTTTTAGCAATTTCAAGATTGAGGCTCAAGCTATCATTATTAAAAACCTGAATATCAAAGATATCAAATAGATTTTTAATTTCATTATCTTTAATACTCTGTTGATTAGGTATAAAAGCGATTGGCGTTATACTCATAAATCACCATAATTTATTAAATAATAATAATCCTATTACCACCCTATAAATTAACTTTCATAAAAAAACAACTGATAGTAGACCTTTGGGTATCATGATAAAATTCAATTCTTTTTTATGAGTATTGGTCAATCTGTTATGCATGACAATGCAGTCTCTCGACTTCGTCAATATCGACTTTCTATTTCAACTCGCCCTTTTAAAGCGCGAGGTTTTCGTACAAAACGTTGCACTTTTTGCTTATTACCTGAAAAACAGTGTCTTTGTAACACCATTGTCAATCAACCAGCAAAAAGCCAATTTTGTTTATTGATGTATGATACTGAAGTGATGAAGCCAAGCAATACGGGAAAATTAATTGCCGATGTATTACCAGACACACACGCTTTTTTATGGTCTCGAACCACTCCAGACCAAGCTTTGCTTGATCTAATCAATACACCAGATAGACAAGCTTATGTTGTTTTCCCCGAAAGCTATGCATCAAGTGAACGCGTTGTATACAACCAACTCCCTACCAATAGTAAACCCCCTTTGTTTATCCTTCTCGATGGTACTTGGAGTGAAGCACGCAAAATGTTTCGCAAAAGCCCCTATCTCAATTCATTGCCCCTCTTTTCTTTAAATGAGGCAAGTAAATGTGAGTACATCCTTCGCCAAGCAGCAAGAGAAGATCAGCATTGTACCGCAGAAGTGGCGGCTTCTATTTTAGAGAATGTCGGCGATATTCAAGCTTCACAACAGCTTTTTTCTCATTTTAGTTACTTTCGTCAACAATATTTACTTGGAAAACCAGACCGGAGTCAGGCAAAAGAAGAGCAAATCAGCTACATTGAATAGCAGTTGATAATGAAACTCTGGAGTAGATATGAGCCAAAGAGGTCTTGAAGCACTATTACGTCCTAAATCTATTGCGGTGATTGGTGCCTCTGAAAAATTAGGTCGAGCAGGAACCACCATGATGAAAAATTTGCTCAGTGGTGGATTTAATGGTCCAGTGTTTCCGATTAATCCCTCTCGTAGCTCAGTCTCAGGTGTTTTCACTTATCCTTCTATCGATAAGTTACCTCAAGTTCCTGATCTTGCGATTATTTGTACACATCATCGCCGTAATCTTGAGCTACTAAAACAATTAGGTGACTCGGGTTGCAAAGCCGTGATTGTGCTTTCTGCACAACCAGAACAATTTCAGCCAATAAAATTACTTTGCCAGCAATATCACATCCGTTTACTTGGCCCAAATAGTTTGGGACTTTTAGCACCGTGGCAAGGTTTAAATGCTAGCTTTTCACCTCTTCCGGTTAAAAAAGGAAAGTTAGCTTTTATTTCGCAATCAGCTGCTGTCGCCAACACAATTTTAGATTGGGCTTATTACCGTAATATCGGTTTTTCCTATTTTATTGCGTTAGGTGATAATCAAGATATTCAAGTCGATGATTTATTAGATTTTTTGGCAAGAGACAGTAAAACCAGTGCTATTTTATTGCATCTCGAACATATAAAAGATGCACGACGTTTTATGTCAGCATCGCGTAGTGCTTCTCGTAATAAACCGATTCTGGTGATAAAAAGTGGACGTACTCAAAAAGCTCAACTGTTATTGGGTGACACACCCAGTTATGACGTGGCTTATGATGCAGCTTTTCAACGTGCAGGTTTATTACGTGTACAAGATACCCATGAAATGTTTTCTGCAGTTGAAACACTTAGCTATATGACGCCTTTAAAAGGCGAAAGATTAATGATCATGAGTAATGGATCTGCACCTGCTGCGATGGCAATAGATGAACTCTTTCTCCATTCAGGAAAGCTCGCACAACTTACCTATGAAACAAAACAAAAACTACAAAGTGTTATTCAAGAAGAAAATGCCATTCGCAATCCACTAAACTTAGGTGATGATACAACCGTTGATCGTTATATTTTAGCATTGAATTGTTTGTTAGATAGCCATGATCATGATGCTTTACTCCTTATTCATACACCGAGTGCCATTGCTCCTAGCATTGAAACAGCACAACGCGTCATAGATGCCATCAATAAACACCCTAGACGTAAATGGCTTACCGTCTTCACTAACTGGGGGGGGGAGTATTCATCTCAGCAATCACGTAAATTATTTAGTGAAGCAGGAATTCCAACTTATCGAACACCTGAAGGTGCCGTCACCGCATTTATGCATATGGTGGAATATCGTCGAAACCAGAAACAGTTAAAAGAAACGCCTGCATTGCCTTTAGATGTCAAAATGAATACACGACAAGCACATCGTTGTATTGAAGAGGCATTAAAAAATAAGCAATATCGATTAGATACACACCAAGTTCAGCCAATTATGGAAGCTTATGGCTTTCATACACTGCCTACTTGGATTGCCCATAATGCGCAAGAAGCCGTTAGTATTGCTGAGAAAATTGGCTACCCTGTTGCACTGAAATTACGTTCTCCTGATATCCCTCATAAGTCCGAAGTGCAAGGTGTTATGCTTTATCTTCGAGACAGTACAGAAGTATCATCAGCAGCTCATGCGATTATAGAGCGGGTTACAGAACTCTACCCTCAAGCGCAAATTCAAGGTTTATTAGTGCAAAGTATGGCAAATAGAGCGGGTTCCCAAGAGTTACGGGTCGCAATAGAGCAAGATCCTATTTTTGGTCCATTAATTGTATTAGGTGAGGGAGGCGTTGAATGGCAAATAGAAACTAAAGCGGCTGTTGCTTTGCCTCCTCTTAATATGGCGCTTGCCCGTTATCTGGTTATTAATGCGATAAAAAAGTGGAAAAATACAGCCTAGAAGCGCTTTACAACCCCTAAATATATTAAGTCTAAGCCATTTTTTAGTGCAGGTTTCTCACTTACTTTTAGATTGCCCACAAATTGTCAGATTAGATATTCATCCTCTACTGGCTTCAGGTAATGATTTTACATTACTCGATGTCGCGATGGAGTTAGCACCTCTACAAGGCGACCCTCATCAAAGACTGTCTATTCGCCCTTACCCCAATGAATTAGAAGAAACTTTTTTTCTAAGAGATAACAATCCTTGTTTTATCCGCCCAATCTTGCCAGAAGATGAGCCATTACTGAAAACATTTATAAACCAAGTAACAAAAGAAGATCTTTATTATCGCTATTTTAGTGAAATTAGTGAATTTACACATGACGATCTCGCGAATATGACACAGATTGACTACGATCGTGAAATGGCTTTTGTCGCGATTAGAAATCTCGAAGATCAACCTGAAATTATTGGGGTTGCCCGTGCGATGGCTGATCCCGATAATCAACATGCAGAATTTGCTATTCTTGTGCGTTCTGATTTAAAAGGAAATACTTTAGGTCATCAACTTATGACTAAACTGATCAACTATACTAGAGAGCATGGCATTAAACGTCTAACCGCGATAACAATGCCAGAAAATCGCAACATGATAAGTTTAGCGAAAAAACTGGGATTTTCTGTTGAAGTACAATTTGATGAAGGAATAGTCAATCTTGATTTACAACTTGGATCCTCAAAAGAGTCACCAATGCTATAATCATAAGAGAAAGTTTCTTTATGTGATTGTTCACGCATCCTTTGATAAATTAGCTATATATGATGATTTTATGCGTACATCCCATATAACTAATGTTATGATCAGAAGATCGGTTAAAGAAAATCCACATGGACGATGGCTCCATCAGCCATCATAAACAAGAGAATTAAGCACTGTGATGTTGTCTAAACTAAAACTTGCTAAGCATCAACAACACCTTGCACAACTGCCTAAATTAGCTCAGTCAGTTGCTGATGTTGAAACGCTTTATCAGACGTCCGCGTTTCGCAGCACCTTATTGAAATATATAGCTCAAGCAAAGAAAGAGATCTTTATTACGGCTCTTTACCTAGAGCACGATGAGGCGGGTGAAGAGATCCTTGATGCGCTTTACAGCGCAAAACAACAACGTCCTGAATTATCCATTACCGTTATTGTTGACTGGCACCGTGCTCAGCGTGGGCGTATTGGTGTCTCTGCTGATGCAACAAATGCAGATTGGTACTACCATGTTGCACAACAACACCCTGATATCGAGATCCCTATTTATGGTATTCCCGTAAACACTCGTGAAGCATTAGGAGTATTACACCTTAAAGGCTTTATCTTCGATGATACGATTATTTATAGTGGTGCAAGTATTAATAACGTTTACTTGCATAAACTGGATAAATATCGCTATGACAGATATCACATCATCCAAAATAGAGAATTAGCCTCCACAATGAAGCAATTTATTGTGACTGATCTTTTACAATCAGAAGCAATTCAACGATTGGATATCAAAGATAGAATTCGTTGTGCCGAAATTAAAAACTGTATTCGTCAATTTCGTTTTAATTTACGTACTCGTGATGGCTATGATATTAAAGCCAATGCTTCTAACAATGAACTGGCAGTAACACCTTTAATGGGTTTAGGTAAGAAGAATATCTTAAATAAGACAATTTCTCACCTTATGGCTTCTACTGAAGAAAAACTTGTTATTTGTACACCTTATTTTAATTTACCTGCGATCCTTGTACGCCAAATCAGTCATTTGTTAAGAAATGGCAAACAGGTCGAAATTATTATTGGTGATAAAACCGCAAATGACTTTTATATTCCCCCCGAAGAGCCATTTAAAATTATTGGTGCTCTACCTTATCTCTATGAGATCAATCTGCGTAAATTTACGCAACGTTCCAACGATTTATTGATAATGACCAATTAACAGTAAGACTTTGGAAAGATAGCGATAACACCTATCACTTGAAGGGTCTGTGGGTAGATGATAACTGGCAATTAATTACTGGTAATAATCTTAATCCACGTGCATGGGGATTAGATTTAGAAAATGCCATATTAATTCATGATCCTAAACATGAATTGCATGAACAACGACATAAAGAGTTAGCGTGTATTCGCCAACACACAAGCGTTGTGAAACACTATCAAGATCTAGAAAGCATTAAGCTTTACCCACTAAAAGTGAAGAAATTAATCAAACGATTACGACGTATTCGTGTTGATAGATTAATCAGTCGTATACTTTAATCGACGCTTCATTTGATAAGCCTTGCTAAATAACAGCAAGCTTTTTTGTTTGATAAAATTTTTTCTTAAATCATCCCTTATCTTTAATAATCCTCTATATTAAAAACACGCTTATCAATGAAAAGACTTTTATTTTTTATGAAACTAAAGCTTAAGTATCACTCTCTAATTATTTTATTATCAATAGTGATTTTAAATGGGTGCCAGTCATTTCATTTTGCCAATGATAATTGGAAAGGCAAAGATAAAGCCCAGCATTTTTTATTTTCAATGGCAGCATCTGCTGGTGCAAATGCGTATGCAGACCATCAAAATTATGGTTATAGAGAGGGATTATTAATTGGGCTCTCAGTTTCTATTAGTTTAGGTGCAGCAAAGGAGCTTTATGATAGTCGCCCAGATGGTACAGGCTGGAGCTGGCATGATTTCGCTTATGATGTTGCAGGGGCGGCGGCAGGTTCATTGCTTTATCAGCAATTAAAATAATGTTTCATCTCCAAAAAGTAAAATAGAGAACTCCAGACGCAAAAAAGCCAACCCATTGGGTTGGCTTTCTCGTCTTATTTAATGCCTGGCAGTTCCCTACTCTCACATGGGGAGACCCCACACTACCATCGGCGCTACAACGTTTTCACTTCTGAGTTCGGCATGGGATCAGGTGGGACCGTTGCGCTATGGCCGCCAAGCAAATTCTGTTTTATTACCCGTGCCTCACCTTTTAACGGCTCGTCACCAGTAATTATCAATCTTAAACAAGCTTACTTCATCGTTTTGTCTCTCTGACAAAACACCTTCGGTGTTGTCAGGTTAAGCCTCACGGTTCATTAGTACTGGTTAGCTCAACGTATCGCTACGCTTACACACCCAGCCTATCAACGTCTTAGTCTTA
>NZ_MIIZ01000630.1:0-6088 GCF_001743005.1 Shigella sp. FC1967
ATTTTGATAAGGCGATAATAAAACAAAAGTAGATAATAGGCTTAGAAAACACGCTGACGATATCTATTGATAGGTTTTTCTAAAAAGGACCTTTAAAAAATAAATAACGCGCCCGCCCCAATTAAAAGAAAACCAATAAAGTGATTTAATGTAAAATTTTCACCTAAGTAAGTGACAG
Organism: Shigella sp. FC1967; assembly: GCF_001743005.1. Lineage (NCBI taxonomy): Bacteria > Pseudomonadati > Pseudomonadota > Gammaproteobacteria > Enterobacterales > Enterobacteriaceae > Shigella > Shigella sp. FC1967. The sequence goes on from NZ_MIIZ01000630.1 coordinate 179, forward strand.
AAAAAATAGCGAAAATGGTTAATGTAATCACTTCTTGTATGGTTTTTAATTCTGCTGCACTGTAGTAATTATGACCAATGCGATTTGCGGGTACGGCAAAACAGTATTCAACGAATGCGATTAGCCAGCTTAAAATAATGACAATAATAAGGGGTTTATTGCCATATTTTAGATGTCCATACCAAGCAAAATGTCATAAAAAACGTTGGAAATTATGAGAAGAATAATAGGGGTGAATTTATAGAACATATCGGTGATACCAGTGGTCGTTTTTAGGCAAAAATTGCCAATAAGAGTGGTATGAGATTACTGCAAAAAAAGCGGGTTTTCTATCGCTACGTTAAGAAAAAAAGAGTGAAAATTGAAATGGTGAATTTTTTTCAATATACGAAAGTTTGTTATTTTATCAATTGAAAGAAAAATTAAAGTAGTAAATGACTATTTTAAAGATCCTTGGTGGATTTTTAATCTATTGATATTGTGTGAAATAATGTTTACTTGATAAAAATAAGCAAAATATTTTTAAATCAAAAAATATTAATTATGTTTTCTTCTTATTATTATTTGATTGAAATTTAAAATTATCAAGTCAGATACGATATATCCTAAAATGAAGTTATTCGCACTAATAGATGTGATATTCGTTATTTTATACATTATGTTGAACATAAAATCTTATTATAAAATATCTATAAGGAGTTGGTGTGAAGATAAGTCTATTTTTGATCTCTTGTAGCTTACTTACAGTTAGCTTTTATTCTTCGGCACAAGGTAAATACGATCCTTTAGCCAAATGTTATGAAGTGACCGCAAACGAACCAAGAACAGCAGTGCAAGCCTGTTTATTGGATGAGTTAAAACTGGCAGAACAGCAAATGAATGTCATTTATGACAAAAGTAAGAGTGATCTTGAAGATACGGATTCTGTTGCAGCAAAAAGTGCCATTGATGCATTAGCGAGTTCTCAACAGCATTTTATTCAATTTAGAAGTGCTGAATGTCAACGACAATCTGCACTATTAATGGGAGGAACGGGGGCAGGCGATGTTTTACTCGCATGTGAAATAAAATTAAATCAATGGAGAGCAAAAATATTATTGAATAACTAATTGGTTAATAATAGAGAAAAACCCAAAAGCCATTAACTTATCTTTTGGGTTTGATTTAGGCATTGATGATTAACTCTGACTGTGCGCTATTTTGTTATCGTTTTAACGTCGTTTTATCTTGAATTAGCAATCTTCAATAATCAAATAAGCCGCATGAACAGGGCCATGAACCCCCCATACTTTAATCAATTCAATATCAGCAGTAGAACTTGCACCACCAATTAAATTGATACAAGACGCATTCTCATTCCTTCTTGAGCCATTTTATGTAAACGCTCAGCAATTTGAGCCACACGAGGCAAAATATCACTTTTACGTAGGATAACAATTGAGGTTTCAGGTAATAAACTCACGGCACGCCCTTTCTCTGGAGACGAAAATAGAACGATCCCACCAGATTCTGTTAAGCCGGCTTCAGCAAAAACAATCCCGATTTGAGAGCGTTCAGCATGAATTATATTTTCATGACCAAGAGCGGGATCCCAAACATAAGTTTCGTATTTTTCGCTAACGGCTTTTGTGACGCCAAGTGCATTTAAACGCTCATCACCACTTATTACCACCGAGCCTTTACAATCATAACTTTCACATAGCTCAATTAGGCTATTAATAACTTCATCAGGTTTGCTAACAACACATTTCACCATTTGAGTTTGTGCAAAGTCAGTGAACGCGTTGCATAATTCATCTTGAGTCAAGTTAGTTAAGCGTGTTTTTGCTAAATCATTCACAGGTGCAGGTTGTGGTTGTGGCTTATGCGCAATAGGACGCCCTAATTTTTCGGCAATAGTTTGCAGAAATTCATTACGATTTTGTTCGTTTAACATATTATTTTTTCCCTTCTGCTTTATGGCGTTTAAACCAACTACGGAAGCTATAACCATCCGGTTTAGGAAGATCACGTGATCTCATCCAATCGTTAAGAACACTGATTTTGATTGGTGTAGAACCATTTTTGATCATTAATCCCGCCATTTTCGCACCAACATTCATACCTACTTTCCAAAGGGCAGGATGTGAGTTGATATAATTAAACATACCGGTGACTCGACGTTCTGCTTTTGGTGTAAGGCCTGTTTCTGCCATGACTCGGCGATGCTTTAAAATCAGTTGTGCTAAAGGAATTTTGACTGGGCAAACCACATTACAAGCATTACATAGTGAACATGCATAAGGAAGATCGTGGAAATCTTTATAACCGCCTAATAGCGGAGAAATTACTGCACCGATTGGGCCTGGATAAATTGAGCCATAAGCATGCCCCCCAATATTACGATAAGCAGGGCACGTATTAAGGCAAGCACCACAGCGAATACAACGCAAAATATCTTTAAATTGTGACCCTAAAATTTCAGAACGGCCATTGTCTACAATCACCAAATGGAACTCTTCTGGGCCGTCAGCATTGCCTGCTTCACGTGGGCCAGTCACCCAAGTGTTATAACTGGTTAAACGTGAGCCAACGGCGCTACGACATAACATGGTGATCAACGGATCAACTTCTTCAAAGGTGGGTGCCACTCGTTCCATACCCATAACTGCTATATGGGTTTTAGGTAATGTTGTAGTCATCCGTGCATTACCTTCATTGGTGACTAAACAGACAGTACCTGTCTCAGCTACGGCAAAGTTACAGCCAGTAACACCAATATCAGCAGAAAGGAAGTCTTGTCTGATACGTTGTCTAATGAAAAGTGTCATATCTTCAGGCGTTTCACTGCCTTCATAATTGAGTTTTTCATTTAAGACTTTGCGAATTTGATAACGGTCTTTGTGGATCGCCGGAACCACAATATGAGACGGCGGATCGTTATCTAATTGAAGAATATATTCACCCAGATCAGTTTCGATGATCTCAATACCTTCATTTTGTAAGGCTTTATTCATCCCTATTTCTTCGGTGACCATTGATTTAGATTTTACAATCTTCTTCGCGTTTTTCTTTTTGGCAACGTCACAAATATAACGAGAGGCGTCTTCTGCTGTTTTAGCAAAATAAACATGGCCTCCGTTTTCAGTCACTTTTTCAGATAATTGATAGAGATAAGCATCTAAGTTTTCGAGAACATGGTTACGGATTTGTTCAGCGCGATCGCGCCATTCTTCCCAATTACCCAGTTCCTTTACCATGATTTGACGGTTAGCCCCTATGCGTTCTTGCGCCATAACAACCGCATTACGCATGATTGTGTCTTTCATTTCATGTTCTAGACGAGGTCTGAAATCGATATCACTGGTTTTGATAGACATAAGCAGGCTCCCTTATTGGCTCATTAAAACTTGTGCAATATGCAACACTTTTACAGGGCGCTTTTCACGACTTAAACGACCTTGAATGTTGATTAAGCAGCTTGTATCGGCACCAATGACATAATCAGGGCTTACCTCCATAATATGTTTTACTTTTTCAGTTACCATCTCGCCTGAAATTTCAGACATCTTCACGGAGAAAGTTCCCCCAAAGCCACAGCAGGTTTCTGAGTTTGCAAAAGGCAAAATTTCAAGGCCTTCAACATGTTTTAACAGTGTTAAAGGCTCACTAACGACACCTAATTTTCGGGTTAAACTGCAAGATGGATGATAAACCGCTTTACCCGGTAGGCGAGCACCTACATCAACAACACCAAGGGTGTTAACAATAAAACTGGTTAAATCAATAAGGCGATCGGCAACACCTTGTGCCCGTAATGCCCATTGTGGTTCATCTGCAAGATACGTTGGATAACCTTTAATGGCATAAGTACAGGAGCCAGCGGGTGAAATTATGGGATAGTCGTTTACTTCCAATGTTTCAATTAACGATTTCATGGCCGGTTTTGCGTTATTAACATAACCGCTATTAAGCGCTGGCTGACCACAGCAACCTTGACGTTCTTGAAATAAGACTTCACAGCCTAATTTTTCAAGTAACAAGACGGTGTCTCGGGCTGAATCTGCTTTCAGCACATCACCAAGACAAGTCGCATAAAAATTAACTTTCATTAATCGAACTCCAAAACATCGCTCAGATGTTGTCATTTTTACTAAAGATAAAATTCTTTTATTGCTTCGTTATAGGAGGAAAAGAGAGTGGAGTGAACACGCTCCCTTTTCCTTATTAATTAGTTCATTAGATGATAAATAATGCCGATCTTCGCCCCAAGAATAACGATATAGGCGATACAGTATTTTAAGGTTTCACGCATAATGGCACTGCTTTGACCATCCATTTTTGTCGCTGAAACAGCAATGGCGATACTTTGTGGTGAAATCATTTTACCGCCTGTTGCGCCAGAGGTATTAGCCGCAGCGAGAATGAATGGATCAATATTAAGTTTAGCTGCGGCACTGGTTTGTAGCTTACCAAACAGTACGTTAGAGTTGGTGTCACTACCGGTTACGAAGGTTCCTAATGCACCGATTACTGGTGCAATAAAGATAAATCCTGCACCTGTGAAATCGACTAAGGTTTCAGCGATACTGCCAATCATGCCACTGAAATCCATGACGGTTGCCATCGCTACGATTGCTGTGATAGCGATAATGGAGTTTTTCAGTTGGATAGTTGTTTTAACTAGCACAGAGATAAGTGTTGAAACGCTTGCACCTTGAATGGTGCCCCCGACAAAGCTGGCGAGTATAATTAATACCCCCGGTGTACTTAACCAAGCAATGGTTTGATATTCCGTTTGTGTGTCACTTAATACAAATGGGATCTTAGTGGATATCGCACCCGCCATGCTTTGGATCGTAGGGAATAAAGGTGAGCACGCTAAAATAAAGATAAAGGTAAACAGATAAATAGAGCTTGCGACTAACAACTCTTTACCCGTATGTTTTTTTACACTTTTTTGTTTACCACCGCTGTTTTTCATGCGTTTAGCAAGAAAAATCACTACAATTAAGCTGACTAAGCTACCTGCAAACGCGGGTAATTCAGCACCTAAATTAGCCGCAACGATATATTGAGGGATCAGTGTGCTGATACCACACATTAAGGTAATAAATCCGACACCTTTAATTGCTTTAATTCCGCCACCAGCAATGGCAACGATGACAAAAGGCAATACGATATTAAATAATCCCAATTGAATAATAATCGTTTTACTCAACACTAATACATCAAGCCCAGTGTTTTGCGCCAAAATCGAAACAGGAATACCGACTGCGCCAAAAGCAGTAGGGACTGTATTGGCTACCAAAGAGGCAACGGCTGCTTTAAAAGGATCAAATCCAAGTGCAATTAAAATGCCGATAGGAATGGCAACCGCAGTACCATAACCCGCAACCGCTTCAAGAAAGCCACCAAAACACCATGAGATAAGCAGAACTTGCACACGCTTATCATCACTTATGCCAGCGAGTACATCTTTAAGTACATCCATGCCGCCTGTTTTTAGCATTAAGTTATAACTATAAATAGCAGCCAGAATAACGATAATGATTGGCCACAATCCTTTAACTGCACCATAAAGGATAGAGACTGAAGCAAATTGAATGGTGTTGTTCCAATGGAAAATAGCAAGCGCAACAGTTATCACTAAAGATACAAGCACGGCATGGTGAACGGCTGATTTCATTTTTAAGATCATAAAAATCAACACGGCTAAAGGCACAATGCCTAATAAGAATGAGAGATAGTCTGACATGATTATTTTTATCCTTAAGTTTGCAATTTTTATCGTTTATAACTGCGTTGGCAAACCTATAAGTTGGTCATTATATAATTGTGTAGGGTACTAGGTTTTATTAATGCTCTACTTTGCTGAAACGATAAATCATAAATAAAAAAGATAGTTACTAACCTAAACAATGAAAATAT
>NZ_MIIZ01000631.1:0-6057 GCF_001743005.1 Shigella sp. FC1967
ATTTTTTAATACTTTATTTTATAAATTATTAAAAGCATTCAAATTATCAAGATAAGATAATAACAACCCAAATGAGGCAAGAAAACTGCCTCACTGGGTTGTATGTTTTAGATATATATTTTAACGAGATTACATTCTATCAATCAACAATCGTGAACGATGTTCTCTTGTAACAACGATGAGTTAGTGTAAACGAACTTTCATTGAGTCAAGAACAGTAATTTTGTTGGTATTCTGGTTGATAATTACATCTTCCGATAATACTTTTACATTGATTTTCCCAGCATCTCGAGCCAATAAAGCGTAACTATAGCCAGCTCTGGGCTCGAAACGAGAAACTTTATGTTGATTATTATAATCAAATACAGCGATATTTTCTTGAACTTGATCTATCCTCGTACCTTGTTTCCCAAGATAAGTTATTGCCGAACTTTCAAACTCACTTAATGTACCAATCAAGTCATTATTATGATTTCCTGATACCGATAAATTCTTACCCGACAGGGCTCTAAAGCTGTGTTGTATTGTGTTCACCCCCTGAATACCCGTTTTCCAGTTATCGTCTCCGGGTTTTTGTCCGGTATGAACTGCATAAAGTTTTTCCTTATCTACAGCGTATTGCATCGTACAGCCACTTAAAGCTCCTGACGTAATGACAATGGGGTTTTTCTCCTTAATATCATCCAACCGGATGCTGATGCCCACACTACCTGATCTACCACTCATAACTTGAATAGCGGTAAGATTATCAGAAAGTATTTTGTGCCCCCAATAAGTTCCTATTGTTCCAGAGCCAGACTCACTGGAAGAAACCTGAGATCCTTTGAATATATGAACTGATTGGTATAAATCACCGCCTCGTTTCAATAATTCCGGACGATACTCTCTTAACACGGGATTATTATCAACTGAATCAAACCGACTGATGGCGAATGGCAATGTCGTCTCAGAACTCTCTCTATTACTCCCCACAAATAATCCACGATTTCGTAGAGGAGTAATAGATCCCTTTTGTAGCTTCATATCATCTGATGCGAAAAGAAGAGAGAAACTGCTATTAGGCATTCGTCCATCCGGATCATGCAATGTCACGGGATTATTACGCACCATACGATATAAATTTAGTCCATCAATCGTACCTGCGGGGTCGGCACTTAACCAACGCCCCACCCACGGTTGATAATAACGATAACCGTAGTAATACATGCCCGTAGCATCTTTTTCTTTCCCTGAATAACGAATGGTTTTGTAATCTGCTTCTACCGCATTTTCGCTAGACCAAATTGCCGTTCCCCCATAAGGGTAATACTCTTCATAGCTAACTAATTGCCCTTGACCATCCGTTTCTAATCCACTGTTGCCAACACCATTATCATAGCTATAACGCAGTGAATTATTTTCAATCCCTTTTGGTGAACCTATTTCCCAACACAATGCTCTGACTTTGGCACTCGTACCTGCTTGAATTTGTACAACGGCATATTTCTCTGTAATAGCACTTGCGCTCACCTCCCATTGTTCAATATTCGGTAAATAATGCGTCGTGACTTTTTCTAATCCGCCACGAGCAACCTTACGCCCCCGCATTTTCGTCACACGTTGCCCAGTATTATTGTATTGGTAAGTTTCACCTTCATATAAAAAACCACTCTCTATTACCTGATTTGTGGCTTTTAAATGATTGCGTTTATCCCAAATAATGGCGTCACCATTGAGAAGCTGGGTTAAATTACCACTCTCATCAAAATAGCGATCCACTTTTTGGGGATCTGCACATTGGGACTTTAATAAAGCCCGATTGGTTTTATTTGAAACAACGATATCTTGAGTAAAACTTTGTTGCGCAATCGGTGAATTATGGCGAATTTGCGTTAAATTTCCGCCTCTATCATAAGCGTATAACCGCGTGTAATTAGTATAGCTTTGTGTATCTTTCACTAACATTGTCACAGGCTGAGATTGTATTGACGCGGGCGTTGCTTGATTGGCAGATTCACGGCCTGAGGCGCTGATTAATTGATACAGTGAGTCATAGATATAACGATTTTCAGGCACCACTTTCTGATTACGCCAGTAACGAGTCGCTTCAGCATCATTTTTCAAACAAATAATATTACCGACAGGATCGTACTCATAACGCAAATCTTGCATGATTTTCGCCCCTAATGCATGACCTTGGGGACGCTGTGTTTTAACATGCAACAAACGTTGCGTTTCAGGCTCATATTCATAAGTGATGACTAATCCATTACCCTGTTCTTCACGCAGTTTTTGCCCCGCAGCTGAATAGGATAATGCTTTCAAAATAATCTGTTCTGACTGCCCTTTTAATGTAAGCCAAGTCTGTTTTACAAAACCGGCAATATCATAAGTCATACGACGTTGATGGCCTGCACAATCAGTTTCTGTTAGTACAGCACCCGTGGCGTCGTAAAGATATTGAGTGGTAAATTTTTCAGCTTGTTGAATATCATTTACTTCACTACTCGAATTCCAGTCAATAACACTACCATAATGTAATTGTTGTGTTTCTGATATTACCGCACCTTGTAACGAATAATGGCTATACATTTTTTTACCCGCAGTATCAAAGTGTTCAATACATTTTCCCACTTGATTGGTATCGATTAACTCACTCTCGTTTCCTTGTCCCCATTTAAGTTTTTGCACCACGACAATTCTGCTTTCACCCAGTTTTTCTTCTTTGACTTGTTCTAAATAACGCTCAAACCATTGATTACTGTATTCATAAGTTGTCACCGTTCCTTTTCCATTAATCTGCTGTGCGATAGTTCCTTCAATATCATTGATATTAAAACTATTGCCATTATCAACACCTTGTGAAAGTGATAACGCGCCCCCTAAACTCACGGTTTGTTGAATATTCGGTTGAATAGTTGAGTCTGCTTGTTGTGCTTCATACAGTCTGGCATCAATACTGCGTTCTAAATAACCGCGAGCATGATAGTGATGGCGCGTAATGCGTTCATCGGTTTGATTAACCGTATCAGGATGACGGCAATAATTAATTTCACGGATTGTTGATCCCCGATTATCAAGAACTACCACCGTTGGTGTTCTTGTGTGTAATTGTTTATTTAACATCTTTTTAATTCCTTTCAATTTTCTTTTTATCGACAATAATTATTTCGTTAATGATTAATGGCGGTTAAATATATTTTTTCATGAAGATAGATTATTAATTTATTTCTAGGCTAAGTACCTCGTGATTAATTTAATTGCACTTAATTCTTAGCCTATAAGCATTATTAAATCAAAACATCATCATTAATAGATTGATAATAATATTATTTTAATGGATGCAGGCTAGCTGTTATCGGATCATATACAGTCTTTGCGTTGCCTGATTCGCCACGACAAAATGAACAGACAATATTGTCATATTTAATATTGTTGGCTTTTAACTCGCGGAAAAGCTTTCCTATTGTCGTCGCTGAAGAACCCGGTTTGCCATCAATCCTGGTCGAGCTTTTCACAGTAACAATATCCGTTTTTACTGTTTGTTTTTGATTGGTTTGTATAATCGCTTGATTGACAGCCAATGCATTACTTATTTCATCTAGTATATCTTCCCCAATCTCGGCTATGTCATAATTTGTAATACTAAATCGCCTTTTCTTATCGTTTCTTGTTGCTTTCCAATTCGTATCATGAGAATCACCTGTCACTGCCCTTATTCCCAATAATTCCATTTCGTCAATCGCGACTTGATTATGTAACTCCAGATGATGATTTGAAATAGAAAATAACGTAAGACTCTTATCCATTGCGATGTTTTCAAGCCCAGGATCCATTAATTTAGTCCTGTGTGGATTTAAAAATTCTAATGTCATTCCATTGGGTATTGGAACAACTCCACTGTTTGCGTTAAAACCACCATGGGCAAAGACAATAAGTTTTTTTGATGGAGAATCTGGGGTTGAATAGAGTGTAAAATGCTTACCTAACTCACTAACGGCATAATGAGTCTCTCTTTTAAAGTCGAGTGAATCTTCTTGATTCCAAGTCTCAGCCTGTTTAATAATCGATTCCCCCCAATCATTGGTTTTTATTTCATGAAATGACGTCGGTAATCGATTGATAAAATGCTCACTTGTTGTTGCAGAAGTCGATGCGGTTGAAGGCGTGGGCGCTCGGCCATCAGGATCATGTAACGTTACGGGATTATTACGCACCATACGATATAAATTTAGTCCATCAATCGTACCTGCGGGGTCGGCACTTAACCAACGACCAATCCACGGTTGATAATAGCGATAACCGTAATAATACATCCCTGTTGCATCTTTTTCTTTCCCTGAATAACGAATGGTTTTGTAATCTGCTTCTACCGCATTTTCGCTAGACCAAATTGCCGTTCCCCCATAAGGGTAATACTCTTCATAGCTAACTAATTGCCCTTGACCATCCGTTTCTAATCCACTGTTGCCAACACCATTATCATAGCTATAACGCAGTGAATTATTTTCAATCCCTTTTGGTGAGCCAATTTCCCAACACAACGCCCTGACTTTGGCACTCGTACCTGCTTGAATTTGTACAACGGCATATTTCTCTGTAATAGCACTTGCGCTCACCTCCCATTGTTCAATATTCGGTAAATAGAGCGTCGTGACTTTTTCTAATCCGCCACGAGCAACCTTACGACCTCGCATTTTCGTCACACGTTGGCTCGCACTGTTATATTGATAAGTTTCACCCTCAGTTAAATACCCACTTTCCATTATCTCTTTTGTGGCTTTTAAATGATTGCGTTTATCCCAAATAATGGCATCACCATTGAGAAGCTGGGTTAAATTACCACTCTCATCAAAATAGCGATCCACTTGTTGGGGTTCTGCACATTGGGATTTTAATAAAGCCCGATTGGTTTTATTTGAAACAACGATATCTTGAGTAAAACTTTGTTGTGCAATCGGTGAATTATGGCGAATTTGTGTTAAATTTCCGCCTCTATCATAAGTGTATAACCGCGTGTAATTAGTATAGCTTTGTGTATCTTTCACTAACATTGTCACAGGCTGAGATTGTATTGACGCGGGCGTTGCTTGATTGGCAGATTCACGGCCTGAGGCGCTGATTAATTGATACAGTGAGTCATAGATATAACGATTTTCAGGCACCACTTTCTGATTACGCCAATAGCGAGTCGCTTCTGCATCATTTTTCAAACAGATAATATTGCCCACAGGATCGTACTCATAACGCAGATCTTGCATGATTTTCGCCCCTAATGCATGACCTTGGGGACGCTGTGTTTGAACATGCAACAAACGTTGCGTTTCAGGCTCATATTCATAAGTGGTGACTAATCCATTACCCTGTTCTTCACGCAGTTTTTGCCCCGCAGCTGAGTAGGTTAAAGAACGTAAAATCACTCGCTCTGATTGGCCTTTTAAGGTTAGCCAAGACTGCTTAACAAAACCGGCAATATCATAAGCAAGACGGCGTTGATGGCCTGCACAATCAGTTTCTGTTAGTACGGCACCCGTAGCGTCGTAAAGATATTGAGTGGTAAATTTTTCAGCTTGTTGAATATCATTGACTTCACTACTCGAATTCCAGTCAATAACACTACCATAATGTAATTGTTGTGTTTCAGATAACACGGCGCCTAATAATGAAAAGCTATCGATCGTTTTCTTTCCTGCGATATCATAATGTTCAATACATTTACCAACTTGATTATTAGCAATGCATTCATCCCATCCTTGAGCCCACTTCAATTTTTGTACCATGATAATATGGCTTTCACCCAGTTTTCCTTCTTTGACTTGTTCTAAATAACGCTCAAACCGTTGATCACTGTATTCATAAGTTGTCACTGTTCCTTTTCCATTAATCTGCTGTGCGATAGTTCCTTCAATATCATTGATATTAAAAGAATTCCCATTATCAACACCTTGTGAAAGTGATAACGCGCCCCCTAAACTCACTGTTTGTTGAATATTCGGTTGAATAGTTGAGTCTGCTTGTTGTGCTTCATACAGTCTGGCATCAATACTGCGTTCTAAATAACCGCGAGCATGATAGTGA
>NZ_MIIZ01000632.1:0-21216 GCF_001743005.1 Shigella sp. FC1967
TCAAGATGTAGCTAGGCGACAAGTGAATGAGTCGCTAGGAGCATACATCAGTATGTGACTAGTGCGAATGAACGCCGTCAACAACGCTACAACTTGAAGCAGAAGAGTAGATACTCTAAATAATTCAAGATGTAGCTAGGCGACAAGTGAATGAGTCGCTAGGAGCATACATCAGTATGTGACTAGTGCGAATGAACGCCGTCAACAACGCTACAACTTGAAGTATGACGAGTATCAGTGTTCACGCGTCTGATGAAACTCAACATCAGGATAACGCTCACGTGTTAAATTCAAGTTGACCATCGTTGGTGCGATATAAGTTAAGTTATCACCACCATCGAGTGCCAAGTTTTGTTCATTTTTACGTTTAAACTCTTCGAGTTTTTTCTCGTTATTACATTCAACCCAGCGTGCTGTTGAAACGTTAACGGATTCATAAATCGCTTCAACGTTATATTCACTCTTAAGTCTTGCAACAACCACATCAAACTGAAGTACACCGACAGCACCGACGATTAAATCATTATTTGCCAGTGGTCTAAAGACCTGTACAGCGCCTTCTTCTGATAACTGTACCAATCCTTTAAGTAGCTGTTTCTGTTTTAACGGATCACGTAAACGAATACGGCGGAATAACTCAGGGGCAAAGTTTGGAATACCGGTAAACTTCAGGATCTCACCTTGGGTAAAGGTATCACCAATTTGAATTGTACCGTGGTTATGAAGACCGATAATATCCCCAGGATATGCGTGTTCAACATGAGAACGATCGCCCGCCATAAAGGTTAATGCATCAGAAATCACCACATCTTTTTTGATTCGAACTTGATGCAGTTTCATGCCTTTATCATACATACCTGATACAACGCGTAAGAATGCAACACGGTCACGGTGTTTAGGATCCATATTGGCTTGGATCTTAAAGACGAAACCAGTGAATGTCTCTTCAGAAGCGGTCACTTCACGCATATCTGTTTGACGAGGCATTGGTGCTGGTGCCCATTTTACAAGGCCATCAAGCATATGGTTAACACCAAAATTACCTAATGCAGTACCAAAGAACACGGGGGTTAATTCACCCGCTAAAAATGCCTCATGATCAAATTCATGGGAGGCACCTAATACTAACTCTAATTCATCACGTAGTTGACTTGCTAAATCATCACCAATAGCTTCATCAAGCTCTGGATTATCTAGCCCTTTGATAACGCGAGAATTTTGAATAGTATGACCTTGACCTGTTTGATAAAGATACGTTTCATCTTTCAGAATGTGATAAACCCCTTTGAAGAGTTTTCCGCAACCAATAGGCCACGTAACAGGGCTACACGCAATTTTTAATTCTGTTTCAACTTCATCCATGAGTTCCATTGGATCACGGATATCACGGTCAAGTTTATTCATAAAAGTCAGAATTGGAGTATCACGTAAACGCGTTACTTCCATTAACTTACGAGTACGATCTTCGACCCCTTTAGAGGAGTCAATTACCATTAAACAGCAGTCAACCGCGGTTAAAGTACGATAAGTATCTTCAGAGAAATCTTCGTGCCCTGGGGTATCTAATAAGTTCACTAAGCAATCTGCATAAGGGAACTGCATCACTGAGGTTGTAATAGAAATACCACGTTGTTTTTCCATTTCCATCCAGTCAGATTTTGCATGCTGATTTGAACCACGACCTTTTACGGTTCCTGCACGTTGAATGGCTTGTCCGAATAACAACACTTTTTCAGTGATGGTTGTTTTACCCGCATCGGGGTGGGAAATAATGGCAAAAGTTCTACGACGAGCAACTTCTTGCTGAAAAATAGGATTAGACATCAATGGTGATCTTCTGGTTGATAGACGAGAGAATGTAAGACACTGATATATTGCTATAAATAATAATTAAAGTGACTATAAAGACATTCAACCCGTAAGTTAATCGTAATTGGCGCTTATTTTCGCCTATCTTGTCTGTATAAACAATCAATGGTTACTATTTTATCTACTTGAGAGAGTGATGCCTAGTGTTTGAAAAAATTAATCACGCCTATTGCCTTATAGATAGAGCAGCCTTGTTTTCATTGATACTCTCAATACCTATGTTTGCTAAACATTTCACAAGCTGCTTTTATGAGCTATCAATAAAGTAAAGAGTTAGCCTCTTTATTTTCGGTTAAAAATCTAGAGAGACATAAAGAGCTAAATAAATACATCTCTATTTACATTTAATTTTTGTCTATATTTAGAGACAAGTCACTTTATTTAAAACAAAAAAATAATACTCAATTTTACTTATTTTAAATACCATTCACCTTTTTTAACACCGTTATAATCACCTAATGTTTTAAAATTAAGACGATGACAAAAGTGAAATTACCTTGATGAATTTACATTAAGTAAGAATAAAGATAAATTTAAAACAAAAATAATAAAAAACAAAACATTTACACATCGAATAAAATAAAAACGCCCAACAGAAGGCGTTTTAAATTTAACTTAAATAAAGATTTAATTAGAAAGAAATAGGATAAGCCATGATAATCGCATCCTCATTCCCTGTCTTTGTGGGGTAATAGTTTTTTCGTTTTGAAACAAAATTAAATCCTATGGATTCATAGAGATTGAACGCTTTTTCATTAGATTCTCGCACCTCTAACCACAAGGTGGTTATATTTTTTTTCTCAAGTGTTTCAATCAGTTCTAATAAAAGTGCTTTACCGTAACCTTTCCCTTGATAATCAGGATGAATGGCAATATTAAAAAGTGTTGCCTCATCTAATATTAATTGCGTAATTGCGAAACCTACAATAATATTATCAATGCAAATTTTTTAGATTAAAATAATGACTACCTTGGTTACTATAAAATGTTTCTTCACTCCAAGGGAATGAATGACTTAATTTTTTCAATTTGCCATGCTAATGGTAAATCAGCAGGGTTTAAGAGTGAAATGGTCTTCATATTGAGAGATTTGTTTCCAAAGATCGCGTTTTTGCATCAGCATCAAAATATAACTGATGTAATGAAGGGCTTCTCAGAGAAATATATTCAGAGGGAAGTATGAGATCAGTGCCTAATAACCAGCAGGGAAGATCAAATGATTCTGTGAGCATGCTCACATCATCTGTTGTAATACAATAGATTTCGTCTTTTATCTATCCCCATCGGCGCTAAAAATATCAGAGAAAAGCCCGTTATTTAGATCAACGGTATCATCAGTAATGATAAGTAAACGTGTTGTATCCGGAAATTGAACAGAATGCTCGCCTTTTAACACAGCAGGCTTACGAAGTACCCACTGACGAATTCCAAGTTGGGATAACATTCTGTCTTTACGGCTCATTATGCTTACCTATCAAGTGTAGAACAACGGTACATAGTATCAGAGGGCATAAACTACGCCAATAAATAGCGTCGGTTTCTTTATATCTGATATCATGCGTCTTATGTTTTTTAAGGAGTAATAATCATAATGTCCTCACTGTCCCCTGCTAGCGAAGTTATTCTTCGTCACCTAGATCATTTCGCAGACAGGCATGTACTTATTGCAGGTGATCTTCAAGATACTTTCGCAGCGCAAATTCAGGCGAAAAGTGTCAGAGCATATACAAACCAATATCACCAGTGGCTACCATTACTAAAATCAATGGGTGATAATGCACTCTTTGGTTTAGTTGCAGATCAATCCTTTGTGAAATATTGCAATACCTTGATCTATTTTTGGCCTAAAAATAAAAATGAAGCCACTTTCCAACTGCGTAGCCTTTGCTCTAACTTACAAGTGGGTACTGAAATCTTTATCGTCGGTGAAAACCGTAGCGGTGTAAAAAGTGCCACAGAATTAATGAACGGTATCGCTAAACTTAAAAAAATAGATTCAGCGCGCCGTTGTAGCCTATTTTTTGGTACTCAAACATATCAAACCCTATTTGATCGTAATAACTGGTGGCAAACTTATCGCCATGATGATCTGACTGTAATGGCTTTACCCGGTGTCTTTAGTCAAAATGCATTAGATGATGGTAGTCGTTTATTACTATCAACGTTTGACGATGCAATGGTTGGGGATTTACTGGATATGGCATGTGGTTGTGGTGTTCTTGCCACTGTACTTGGCAAGAAAAACCCAATGTTAAAACTCACACTGTGTGATGTGAATGCAGCGGCAATTTCTTCTAGTATCGCCACCTTAAACGTGAATGAATTAGAAGGTCGCGTCATTGCAAGTAATGTCTATTCAGCCGTTGAAGAAACTTATGATTGGATAATCTCAAACCCCCCTTTCCATGATGGTTTAGGGACAAGCTATGCCGCCGCTGAAGATATCATTCGCCTTGCCCCAAATTATCTGAAAAAAGGGGGTAAATTACGCATTGTAGCGAATTCATTTATCCCTTACCCGGATATACTGGATCATGTATTTGGTTCTCATGAAGTGCTTGCATCAACAGGTAAATTCAAAGTTTACCAAGCAACCAAGAAAGAGTAATCACAAGCCCTGTTATTTATAACGGGGCTTTATTTTTAGGGAAGGTTTTAAGTCATCATTCAAGGTATTTTATTTTTCATCTCCAGAATAATTTATTGAAAAAATAATTGACGCTAAAAATAAAAAGCATAAAATCCGCTTCCTGTCTGAATGCGAGAGTGGCGGAATTGGTAGACGCGCTAGCTTCAGGTGTTAGTGTTCTTACGGATGTGGGGGTTCAAGTCCCCTCTTCGCACCACTCAATCACTCTTCTTTTTTTCCTGTAATAACATCTCGTCGATGACTTGCTAAATATTCTATTCTCTATCCATGATACGCAACCACCAGTGTCATCAAACTGTAGGTTAATACAACACCTGCGGGGATCATTACCCACATCTGTAATTTCTTATGGAATAGCATCAAGGTTGATAACAGCATTGAAACGACTAAAACCAGCGTAAAGGCGGATGTTCCTACAATAGAATGTGTGAGTACGGTTACTAAAGAAGAAACCGCTAACATTTCCCATAAACTAATGCGAGATGTCCAAGATGTCACTGAAGATATACGTGTTGGTTTAGCCATAATAACCTACCACTAATGATAATGATTTTCATTATTATATATAACACCTATATCAAATCAACTTATATAAAGAAAAAAACTTGTTTTATATCCTTATTTTTTAAATGGTTATGTCTCTCTTTTAATAGAAGAAATAAAAATGCCCTATCATGTTTCCACGATAAGGCAATTAATTTTATTATGTTATTGTTATAGGCAATAACCGAAATTAAGCGTTATTTGGCTCAATAAAATGAAAGACTAAATGAATATCTTCAGGCTCTCTTTCATAAAGTTCAGGATCAGGTGTATCAATTAAACGACACCCTAAATGCTGATAAAAATTTACGCTATTTTCAGAAGGTGTTGATGAAATATATAACCCATCAGCTCCTTTTTGCTTCGCATATTCCACACAATAATCAAATAATATTCGTGCTAAACCTTGCCCACGTTGCTGATGGCTGACATGTAAAAAAGAGAGTTGAAGTAAAGTGCCATTTTGACCTCGTTTTTGCGGATCAACACTCGCAGCTGCAACTAGTTGACCTTGTTCAAAAACGCCCCAAAAAGGCGCACCTCGGTCAAAACTTTCGAGTAAAACAGGCGTATAGTGTTCTGCTTCACCTTCTGGCCAACCTTTCATATCAAAGCGTTGCGCTGTTAAAAGCAACGTTCCTTCTTTTAAGACATATAGCTTTTCAATAAGCTCAGTTCGATCAATTTCCCATACTTGTGGAATTTCATTTCGTGTTAATTGACGAATAATATATTTCATAATTAAAGATTAACCTGTTCTGATGATGATTCACTTCGTTCTAGTGCGTGATAAGCCACAGCACAGAACAAGGAATTCAACCGTTTCATATCACCAAGCAAACTGGTATGCAGAGAACTGGTTTCAATACTTTGCATATTATGCAAATGAAGACGTTCAACATGTGCAAACGAGTAACGCTGATTGAGTAAACGGAAACGATGTTTTGCTCGACGTAATTTACGAGCATGTTCCATGTTGCCGGAAACAAATACCGACATCGCCAGATTCAGATTACTTTGCAGACGCTCAAGGAGTGTCTGTAATTCACGACGTCCTTCCTCCGATAAAAATAAGTGGTGATTTAAACCTTTGCTCACCACTTCAGCTGACATACGCGCAATAATAGCGGATGATTGTTGTAAATTCATCGCTGTATCAATAATTTCAGCCCAACGTCGGGAATCTTCAGTTCCTAGATCATGCTGTTGAATTTGAGCCATATACAATTTAATGCTGCTGTGAAGTAATTCCACCTCTTCTTCTAGCTGGCTAATTTCCCTTTTTTGCTGACGATCGCCTTCCATTAATGCAGTAAAACGTTGCAGCATTTGTTCTATTACATCACCTAATCGTAGTGACTCTCTAACCGCATTAGCAATCGCCAATGAAGGCGTATCAATAGCTGATTGATCTAAATAACGCGGCGCCATTTCAGATCCCGTCACAGGTAATTCAGGAATAAGTCGCTGACATAATTTTGCCATTATGCCTACAAAAGGGATCATCAAAATACAGCGAGCAAGATTATAAATAACATGAAAATAGATAACGACTTCAGCGGGTGAAAATCCATATTGCTGAATTTTATTTGCAATGAGGGTTATCCAAGGTAAAACCAATAAAGCGCCAATTAATTTAAAAAATAAGCTTCCTAACACCACTTGACGCGAAACAACACTTTGCCCTCGGCTACTCATTAAGGCGAGTAATCCACTCCCAATATTAGAACCAATCACAATGCATAGGCTGATATACAAAGGCATTAGCCCTGTTGCACTCAATGTCGCAGTTAATAACACTGCCGCAAGACTTGAGTAGCTTACCATCGCAAATAAAGCACCAACGAGAAGAGCTAAAATGGTATCTCCACTTAATGAAGTAAAGATAGCTTGTACCGCACTGGCATGAGTAATTGGCTCAGCTGAGGTGACTATCAGTTGTAAGGCTAAAATAATTAAGCCAAGGCCAATGCCTACTCGCCCTAACTGCCCTACTCGCTCTTTTTTACGGCTTAGAAAAGTGATCACCCCGATAAGGATCAGAAGTGGAGATAGCCAAGAGAGATCAAACGTCAGCACACGCGCCATAAGTGCAGTACCCACATCTGCACCTAGCATAATAACAAGTGCGGGTGTAATCGAAATCAGTCCTTGTGTCACAAAAGAGATAACCAAAAGTGCCGTCGCATTACTGCTTTGGACTAATGCCGTTACTCCCACCCCCGCGAGGAAGGCGTTGGATTTTTTATTAATACTTTTACCTAAAATTCGGCGTAAATCGGAGCCAAAAACACGCATAATACCTGTACGAACAATATGAGTTCCCCAGACAAGAAGCGCAACCGATGAGAGTAAATGAAGCAGTGTCAGCATAGAAAAAAGAACCTTATTTTTATCGTTGTTTGTTTGACTCTGTTCTCCTTCAATCTCATAAAAAAGAGAAAGACCATGAGCAGATAAACTATCTGAAAAAGATTTTTTGCTGGTAATGCCTGAACAAAAATGGATGTTATTAGGCAAAAAGATATTGCAACTTAAGTGCAATAATCAATGGAGAAATTGAGAATTTTGTATGAATAAATGTGTAATTTCGATTAATTATAACAGAAAAGTGCTAATTTTCAAAATTAGACTATAAATAACCTATTGATTTATTATCACTTTATCGACATAAGATCGTATAAATAAAAAAAACGCGACTAGAGGGTATCTCTCTAAGTCGCGATAAAATACAACAAGTTTAGTAAGGCAATTCGACTACAACTTCAGACAGACTATAAATTTAACGGGAACTTATTTCAGACCCATCGCGTCACGCATTGTGAAGAATAAGTCTGTTTGGTCAGTTAACCCAACCACATTCGCCGCATGTGGACCATAAGCGGCAACACGAAGTTGTGAGCCAGTGTGTTCTTGTGACTCTTCTTCTGAGTTACCGTAGTTCACTACCATCACTGCACCATCTTTAGTGATCAGCGCTTGAGTTAACCCGCTTGATTTCACGTCCGCCTCAATAATTTGGCTTGAATGAGCATGATCAGCAGTTACGATAATCAAGGTGTCGCCGTTTTGTTTAGCAAAATCTAAACCGATTTGTACCGCTTCATCTAATGCAACCGTTTCACCGATTTGTCCGCAAGGATTCGCATTATGATCTTGCTTATCGATAGAGGCGCTTTCAACTTGTAAGAAGAAACCATTTTCATTCGTTTTCAGTAAGTCGATCGCTTTTTTAGTCATTTGTGCCAGTGTTGGCGCATTTGGATCGAGTTTAGAGTTAGGTTTGCACTCTAGAGGTGGATTATTTAAATTACCATGATACGTGGCTTTAGGGCCTTCCCAAGCCACAGCCATATTTCCTTCATGGAACAAACCCAGTACTGGCTTATCTTGGTTCGCAAGCGTAATTGCATCAAGTGATTTTGCATCTTTCACGATTTGATAACCACGCTCAATCGCTTGTTGCTCTAACGTTTTGCCTTTGTATTCACCCGCGGCAGCGGTTTGAGCAAAACTTTTCGCACCGCCCCCTAATGTAACATCTGCACGAGTGACTAATAATTGCTCAGAGATAGAACCTCTGCCGCCATTCTCTAATGCATTGGTTGAGCATTTTTCTAACGTTTCAACAGGGCCATAACATTTGCGTCCTGTTACATGCGAGAACAGCGCTGCTGGTGTTGCATCTTGAATTTCTGATGTTGTCACGTTCCCAGTAGCCTTTCCATTAGCTTTTGCTAATTCCAAAATAGTTTGGTGATCCTTACCAAACACATCAATCCCTAATGCACCATTATAGGTTTTGACACCCGAAGCCCATGCTGTTGCAGATGCAGCGGAGTCTGTGACATAGTTAGGTTTTTGTGTTTTTCTATCTAAAGCATAGTGTGTGTATTGACCCGTAATAGGTAAGGCATCGATACCTTTAAAGAAACCACCAGCACCTTCCGCATAGTTACGCGCAACAGTAATTTCCGAATCCCCCATACCATCACCAATAAAGAGGATCACATTTTTTGCTTGGTTATTATGTAAAGCTGCTTTTAATGCCTCAGTTTGATCCTGGGTCATACGGCGAGCACCGCCAAATTCCGTGATATTACCTTTTGCTGCACGATCTTGTGCCAAAATTGCATCAGCAGCAACGGGAGCTGCAAAAGAAGAGAAACTCGCACCAGCCAATAGCGTTGTTACAATAATGGATAAAATAGAACGTTGGTAACGATGAGACATAGCTTTTTCCTTGCACTCTAAAATAAAAAACAGGATTCATGTTTTAAGTCAGGAAAAGCTTACGGCTGTTAAATGACAAAGAAATGAAGAGTAAAAGTGATTTAGATGACACCTTTATGACAAGTTGATGACAAACAAAAAGCTTATACCGCGAATGCATGTATAAGCTTCTGTTGGATTAAAACATATTATTAAGGCGTGGTATTAAGACGCGCCGTTAAATTAGTCATTCTCTTGGGTTAATGCTTTTGCCCCCAAATACAGGGTTTCACACCAAGAAATATAATCATGTCCACTCGCCATTTCGAGTGATTTAACAGGATAACCTTTTTGTTCTAAAACCTGTTTAAGATGACGATTATTATTTAAAATCCCCCCCTTATCACCACGACTTTCAAATAACCCCGCCTCTAAAAAAAAATTGTAGTGGCTTTTTATCTGCTTGCTCAAATTGTCGAATAAGCCACTCAGGCTCTTCATTTTCAGGCGCCCACCAATAAGAGCCAGACATACTCAGCACTTTACCAAAACGATCAGGGCGATTAAATGCAACCCATGAAGATGCTAACCCGCCATAACTTGAGCCTGATACAATCGTCTCTGTTCCCGATACGTCAATCCCTTTCTCTTGTTCTAGCCAAACAAAGAGTTCATCTGCCAAGAAACGATAAAAATCAGGATTTGGTGGCAATTCAACACTACGGCGATCGCTGTCAATACTATCAACAAATAAGATCATCATCGGTGTCAATTTACCTTCCTCGATCTGTTTATCAAAAAACCGATCAATACCATATTGACGACGATAAGTTTGACCATCAAATAATACGAGGATCCGTGGTGTTTCCATTTTTTGTGCTGGCAGATAAAGCGCTATTTCACGATCATTATTTAAGATCTCACTGTGAAAACGAACAATCTCTGTCTTGCCTTTCATTGTTCTATCAAGAATATCGGGTAATTGACATTCACGTTTACTGTCCAAGGACAATAAAGAAAAGTGATTATAGATATCCTCAGATTGACTTGGCGAATTTTGAGAATTCAACGGATCGGCTTGTGCGGTGGTTAAAATCGCACGACGTTGCTCAAAAGGCTCTGAATTTTTAATAACAGGTACATCAGGTGCTAATTTATATTGCATTAGTGTATCGTTAGGAACGATATAACTACGGTACCAAATATCACTATTTGCTAAATGGGTTAACGGATCATGATTACCATCGGGTGATCCCAATAAATAGACATTCGATTTCGCGCCTCGCCATAAAAAGGTAACTAACTTTTTGTCATTATCATAAGGCTCAATCAGGGGAGCACCTTCCTGATGAACTTGTTGCCAAAACGCCTGAATACGTTGTTGATTTAGTTGTTGAGCAAGTGTTTGTAAACGGGGACTAACAGGGGCAATTCCCGCATCGTTATCTAACGGCTGATAAGGTTGTGTTGTTAGCGTGAATTGCCACTGCTTTTTAGCTTCGCCCTGTGCAACCAATTGATAATTCGCAGTTTTAGGTAATAAAAAACGTACTTTTTGCTGCCCATCAGAAGGAATATCTTTTAATAAACTGCGAATATGAGTGCCATCTTGTTTCTCTAACCGTAGGTTTTGTATCCCTTTTATGTTTAATTCAACATAACGCTCACGCTCTAAATGAGCAGCAAAACACAGCGTATTGTTATTATCAAACTGGCCTGTTATTTCTTTGCCTTCCGTTACGGCTAAACAATTAGCAAAACTGGGAAAAGAGGCCATCAACGCGCATATCATCAGAGGAATTCTCACTTTATTATTCTCGTTATAAACTATTGTGATAAACAATAGTAATGATAATTGTTATCAATTCAATTAAATAATTCAAATAAAAAAGATGTTAACTATCCAAGTCGTGCTGCAAAAATGTAGCGTTAACGCCTGTGACTGTGGTCTGTGATGTCCTTGCATTACCTATTGTTATCTTAGCAACACCGGCTATTTATCTTTTCTTTCCTGAGATATTAGATAACGATTAAATCCAATTGGAGTGATTTATTATTTTATTTGGATTTATCTTAATGTTTCCCTATTAGCCATCTTTATAAACTACACTATATAATAATTGCTATTTTTATATTAATAAAACTATCTAAGAGATATTACTTTATTATGAATAGACTTATTTTACGTGTTATTTATCTCATTACACTAATATTTTTCTATATCGAGTTTATCTGGATGTCTCACTTTCTGCTATGTGGAAAGGTAATCCACCTAAAACTAAAGAATATGTTCACTACGAAGAATTCAATGATAATATTGTTGCATCATTTAAATATGAAAATTTTTGTTTTAGAAAGAGATACAACTGTAAAATGTTCTAGTTTCTGCTCACGTTATCCTTCGTCTGGTATTGGTTTAGTCGGTGAAAAATATATTTTATCTTGTGGAAGATGGAGGATCTAGTCTAGAACAAATGAATAATGTTATTCAAACAGTTCCATTGATAAAATTTAAAAACATAGATAGCTTAAAACAATTTAATTATTATAAAGCCAATAGTGGCTCACCAGTACCTTCTTTTTCAGGTGAGTTCAGTATTTTTACTGTTGATCGTTCAAAATTAAATGAAGATGAGATCACTTCACTTAAAAAATATGGTTTTACCGAAAATAAAGATGGCTATTATAAGGGTTATAAAATAATAGGAATGATATTTACACGAGAACAATTAAGATTTAATTTTTATCCTAAAGATAATCTTGCAATGAAATATAACTTAGTATTTCTTTCTGCCAAAGAAGAAGAGAAGAATAATCCAAGTCGAACTTTGCGTAATTTTGCATTAACACCGTTTACGCTGGTAGGAGATGCCGTTCTTCTCCCTCTAGTGATCATTGCAACGCCTATAGTTCTGCTTACCACACCTATTGGTGTACCAATTTCAAATTAACCGTTGTTAACTTACGGCAAATAGAAACCCAACATAGACGTTTATTCATATCATTGGGTTTCTATTCTAGCTTAATTAAATTAACGCTCTTCTAATGGATAGCTACGGAAGCTCCATAATCCTAATGCTTTTAAGCCATCACGATAAATACCCTGTATATCTGATTTGCTGGCTTTTTGTAATTCCGCTAATGGCTTATCGGGCGCAACAACGGTCAAGTAAGAGATATCACTTGGTCCACTTTGCCAACTCGCGAGAGTAAAAATTGCATCAGCACGACGAACATGACTACCAGAGCTGATAATTACTGCGGTTTTAATACGATGTTTGGTTAAAGCATAACGGCTAAATAACGCATTTTCGACAGTGGTACGTGCGTAGTTTTCTTGGAAAATACGTTCAGCTGGAATACCATTTTTCACCAACCAATCCGCCATTAATTTACCTTCTGTTTGATGCGCTTTAGGTACACCACCTGTCACAACAATCATTGCTTCAGGCAATTGTTTAGCGACCTCTAACGTTTTATTTAAGCGTTCAATTAAAATCTTATTCATTGTGCCATCGGGATTTAACGCATAACCTAATGTCACAATCGCGTTGTTATCTTTGGTTTTTTTCAGTTTTGCTAAATCAGCAGGGGTTAATTTATCACTTAATGGCATTTTGCTGACGCGATCGATTTCGGCAAAGAATCGGCTAATTTCTTCTGCTTTTGCCGGATTTAATGATTTCAATTTATTGAAATAGGCTTCGCTCTCTTTATTTTGACCTTCAAAACGTGTCCATGAAGTGACGTAAATTAACGCATCAATATCATCAGGTGCCGCCTCTAAAATCTGTTTATAGATAGTGATCGCACGAGGAACATCATTGTTATAGATATAAGCGCTAGCAGTACTAAATAATAAATCGAGGCGGTAAGGCTCTAATTTATAAGCTTGCTGCAGTTTTTGCGCCACAATTTCCATATTTGATGGCAGTTTTCCCGTAAAACCCGCATCAGAGACACGCGCTGGTGACTTAAAGGCATCTAATGCATCTTGGATCAAACTATCAACCGTTTGGCGCTGAGAGACATACTGCTGATAGCTATTATCTGGTTGATGAACTTTTTGATAAGCCAATGCATTTGATGAGACGGTAAAACCTAAAGCAGCAATCGCTAACGAAATGACTGTTTTCTTGATATGAAGTGAAACACGGGAAGGTTGCGCCATTATCTTGTCCTTTTACGAAAAATAGTCTACTTCTTCACTTGAACGAATGAAGATAGAGCGTGTGACTCCTCACACCTAATGGCAAAAGAAATACACACCGATAAATCTATACCTGATATCTATCATAAAGATCCCTGAATTTATTTTCAGTAACCTTTTTCACCTTATTGAAAAAAATAGCATTATTATGTAGATAACCGACTTTACAAATTTTTTTATGTATTTTTATCTTTTGAACAGAGATTTAATTCTAAGTGATCATCCGTAATGAAGAATAGTAAGTGGCAATGATTTATTCTTTACGAAAAATGAAAGAGCTGAAGTATAATTAGGTTAATGAGCAAATGTAAAAAAGCCATAACATGGCGTTTTTTTTAATCATAATATTATTCAATATGCTTTGATTGCATCATCAATAATTCTCTGACTAATTCAACACAACTTAAGAAGCGCTCATCATAATCCGGAGAATTCACTTTGATATACTCAATATTGTTTTTATCAAGCATTTCTATCAGCAAGGTTTGGAAATAACGCCTCTCTTTATCACTGCCTAAGCTACGTAAACCATCTGCTACCCACGGCGTGTTATTTTCTAGCAAAATAACTAGATCAAAACGGTATTCATCAATCAGAGCTTGAACAAAGGGATGCTCTTTACCTTCATAACGTAAACAGAATGCCTGTGTTGTGACAAAATCCGTATCAACAAAAGCCACTTTGTTGGCATATTTAACCGCAAAATCAATATATTGGGCATGTCCTAATGCAATTTTATCATAGTCAGAATATTGCAATGCCATCTCGTCTCCGCCTAAATGAGAGAAAACGTAATCACGACCATATTCCCATGCACTGGTCGTATTAAAAATATTAGCAAGCTTATTGACCAATGTTGATTTACCGCTAGATTCACCGCCTAAAATAGCCACTGTACGCACAAAGAAAGGCTTAACTTCTGTTGGAATATATTCCCAATATTTAAAAGGAGCTTGGCGAATTTGACTACCACTGATATTCATAAATGAACGTTCTGGATCGATAAGTACCGTTTCAATCCCTAAGAAAGCGTTATATTGATCCGCGTCATCACGTTCACTGGTATAGATAAAGTCAGGTGTAATTTGCTTTTCGCGTAAAAACGTTTTTATTCCTTCACTCCACATTTCCCAACCATGGGGCTGAGGCTCAATACCATGTTCATCAAATTCATGAATACGAATATTTTTTTGATATTTAAAGGTTTGTAATAACCAACGCAATCTGTCACTCACTGTTGGCTGTTGCGACATTGCACTGTTAATAAATAGATTTTTATCACGCGGCTCGTCATGACAGAGGATCACATGTAATTCATCAACTTGACTACAAGCGCGTTGAATTAAATAAATATGTCCTGTATGAAGAGGATAAAATTTGCCAAAGATCACACCGATGGTTTTCTTTTTCACTGGGTATTCTAACCCTAAAAATTGGTGTAATGCCGACATCTTTTGAGCACTGGGACTCTTGATTTTATTGTTAATCAATTGGCTAAGATAGCCTTTTGTCATATCACTTTCATCAGCAACCTGTTGTAAGGTATACCCATTTTTTCTGATAGCCTGTTTGATATAATCAAAAGGTCCCATAATTAGCTCCTTTAGAAGTCTTCTAAATCATCAAGAACAGATAATGCATCTGACAGCTTTTTCACACCATACACTTTCATATCGGGTGGTTTTTTCTTTGGCATATTGGCACTGGGTACAATAGCGCGTTTAAAGCCATGCTTGGCTGCTTCTGCAATACGCTCTTGCCCACTTGGTACAGGTCGAATTTCTCCCGCAAGGCCAACTTCACCAAATATCACTAAATCACGCGGTAAAGGACGATTACGAAAACTTGATACTAATGACAATAACAACGCTAAATCAGCGCTGGTTTCTGTGACTTTAACGCCTCCAACCACATTGACAAAAACGTCTTGATCAGACATTTGTAACCCGCCATGACGATGTAAAACCGCAAGTAGAATAGCAAGGCGATTTTGCTCTAATCCCACCGCAACACGGCGAGGATTCGATAGCATAGAGTGATCAACTAAGGCTTGGATCTCAACCAATAAAGGTCGAGTGCCTTCCCATACCACCATCACAGAACTGCCTGATGTGATTTCATCCCCTCGACTTAAAAAGATAGCCGATGGGTTGCTGACCTCTCGTAATCCTTGCTCAGTCATTGCAAAGACACCTAATTCATTAACGGCACCAAAACGGTTTTTATGACTACGTAAAGTACGGAAACGAGAATCTGTTTCACCATCAAGCATAACAGAGCAGTCAATGCAGTGTTCTAATACTTTCGGCCCCGCCAATGTGCCATCTTTTGTGACATGCCCCACCATAATAATGGCAACATCATTGGTTTTAGCAAAACGAGTCAAATAAGCCGCCGTTTCACGTACTTGAGCAACACTACCCGGTGAAGATTGAATATCCGCCATATGCATCACTTGAATAGAGTCAATCACCATCAATTTAGGCTTTTCTTGTGAAGCAATTAAACAAATTTGCTCAATGCTGGTTTCTGACAACATATTCAGTTCTGCTGTCGGTAAACCTAATCGATGAGCGCGCATAGCGACTTGTTGTAGTGACTCTTCACCCGTGACATACAGCGTTTTCATTTCTGTGGCTAAACGGCACATAGTTTGTAGTAATAACGTACTCTTACCCGCGCCAGGGCTTCCCCCAATTAAAATGGCACTTCCGGGAACAACGCCACCACCTAATACACGGTCAAACTCTTTAAATCCTGTGGAGAATCGAGGCAGTGCTTCAAGGCTAATTTCCGATAGCTTTTGAACACGGCTCACACCTTTTGCATCCCCTGCAAACCCACTAAAGCGATCATTACGAGAAGAAGGGGCGGCAGCAAGACGGATTTCTGTAATTGTATTCCACGCATGACACGCTGAACATTGCCCTTGCCAGCGAGGATAATCTGCACCACATTCATTACATACAAAGGCTCTTTTTGCTGCTTTTGCCACACTTCTCTCCCTACGATAACGAGACTAAAAAAACGCGTTTAGCGCTCTTCATGTTTTAAACCACCACTTAAAATACACATCACACCCATTAAGTCAGCATGACGAATAGCGACTTTTGCCTGAGCATATACTTTCGGTTTTGCATGATACGCAATGCCAAGCCCTGCTTTTCTCAGCATTTTCAGATCATTTGCACCATCACCAATAGCAATGGTTTGTTCCATTGGGATTTCTAAATCTTTCGCTAAACGCGCAAGCACTTGTGCCTTGTATTTCGCATCAACAATGGTGCCTTTAACTTTGCCCGTCAATTTGCCATCTTTAATTTCAAGATGGTTTGCAACAGCAGCAACTAAACGTAATTTTTGTTTTAAATTATCAGCAAAATACGTAAAGCCACCAGAGGCAATCGCAATATGCCAGTCCATTGCTTGAAGTTTACGCACTAAGCTTGTTAATCCAGGCATGAGTGGTAAATCATCCATGACTTTTTGTAAAATAGAGGCATCCGCACCTTTAAGTTCAGCAACTCGGAGTTTTAAGCTTTCACTAAAATCCATTTCACCTTGCATCGCGCGTTCTGTTATTGCTGCAACTTTATCTCCTACACCCGCCAGTTTGGCAATTTCATCAATGCACTCAATTTGAATAGCGGTTGAGTCCATATCCATCACTAAAAGCCCAGGAGAACGTAAACGAGGGATCTCACCTAGAGGAACGACATCTAGGCCACATTCATCAGATAAACGACGAATTCGACGGGTTAAACTACCAGCAATACGCACGACTTGATAATCATCAATACGCCATGAAGAAACCACTACGATTGCCACGCCTAATTTATGTTGGAACTCACTAATTCTTTTTTTATCGAGTTCACGTCCATACAGTAACCATCCGCTATCGCCAGCACGATAATCCAGTGGCATCACCTCTTCACCACTCAGTGATAACGGCAGACCTGGCCATTTACGGATTTCATCCGGTAAATAGCAATAGGTCAGACTATTTGACATACTTATTCTCCTGTTTTCCCCTGTCTGAACAAAATAATCGTTATTCAGCCTATTCTATCTCTGACTCATCTGGCAACATGCACATACTTGCTTACGCAAAAGGATGAACATGCTTAAAGACAAACTAAAATTCAAACTACAAAAAACGGCAATTATACTGATTTGTATCGCACTATTGGCATTTCTTATGCAAGGTGCGTCTTATTTTAGTCGTGCTAATCAGCACGCCCGTATTACTCAGTTTGAAGAGCTTGCAAAAACGCTGGCAGAACAAGTTGCGTTCTCTTTATCCACTTATTTAGATGACAGTAGCAAAGATAACGTAAATCCCCTCATTATGGCTAATTTAAATCACCTAACTCACAATAGTCGGGTGCTTGATGCCAGCCTTTATTTAGAAGATGGTACACAAATAGCGCATAGTGGTGAAAATGTTACTGTTAAAGAACGATTAGCACTAGAAGGACAAAAAAGTGGAGGTTCTTTTAATCATCAACTTGTTGTGCCTGTGCCGGGTAAAGATAAACCCAAAGGTTTTTTAAGACTGACATTAGATACTCATCAACTTGTGACTGAATCAAGCCAGGTCGATAATACGACAAATTTATTGCGTGTGATGTTATTAGTCGCATTGGCTATTGGCTTTTTGCTTTCACATAATCTTCTTCAGTTAACACCGGTTCATTGGCAACAATCGCCTTATTTATTAACGGCTAATTTACCGCCTCGCACTGAAAAAGAGGAGGTTGAAGAAAACGAGAATAAGGAAGAGAAGGGACCAAAAGAGCAAGTTAACGCGAAAAATAACGGCTCAGAAAATGAAACAGATAAAACATGACGTTTGATTCTTTTCGTTGATCAGTCAGTGAGTTTAGTCACTCATTCACTAAACTCACTTTTTTCACACCCTATCATTTAGATATATCTAATTTATGCGTATTTTTGTGCTATTCCCCTAATCTTTAAAGGGGTTTTGTTTAAAGTCACGGTAAATTCTTATCAAGTCATTAACCTAAAAAGATAAGTTTTAAATCTTTTTCTGGCTCTTTGAGTACTGAGGTGGTTATGACTGAACAATCTGTTATCCAACGTTGTCAACAAATCGTAGAAAACCCAACCCTTTCTCCTGAACAAAAACGCCATTTTCTCGCGTTAGAAGCGGAAAACATGTTGCCTTATCCCTCGCTTCCTGAAGATGCAGCTAAAGCACTTAATGAACGGGTTATCTGTGATATGTATGAAGGTCATGCTCCTTATAAACCGCGTTATGTGTTACCAGACTATGCGAAGTTTTTAGCGCAAGGCTCTCGCTATTTAGAACTTGAACCTGCACAAGATTTTGATGATGCACTGAATATGCTCACAATTCTTTATCATCATGTTCCTTCCGTCACGTCGATGCCCGTTTATTTAGGTCGTATTGATAAAATTTTACTGCCTTATGTAGGTGACCTGACGGAAGAGCAGCTCTATCCAAAATTAAAGCGTTTCTGGCGTTATCTTGATAGAACACTGCCAGATGCCTTTATGCACGCCAATATTGGTCCTGAAGACTCTGTTCTTACGCGTTTAATTCTTAAAGTAGATGTTGAGCTTCAACAAGTCGCCCCTAATCTCACCTTTATTTATGATGCAAATTCGACGCCTTCTGACTTATTGCATCAAGCTATCACCAATATTTGCCATAGTAGTAAGCCCCATATTGCCAACGGTACATTACAAGATGCAGTCTTTGGCAAAGATGAATACGGTATTGTTAGCTGTTATAACTCACTGCCTCAAAGTGGTGGCGGGAGTACTTTAGTCCGGATTAACCTTAAAGAAGTCGCTAAACGTAGCCAAAATAGCCAAGATTTTCTTGAGAAAACATTGCCATTTTATATGCAAAAGCAAATAGAGATCATTGATGCCCGTTGTGCATTCCTCTATGAAAAATCCAATTTCTTTGAACAGAGCTTCTTAGTAGAAGAAGGACTGATCTCACCAGATCGTTTTGCCCCCATGTTTGGTATTTACGGTATGGCAGAAGCCGTGGCACTTCTATTTGAAAAAGAAGGCAAGCAAGTCGCTTATGGTGATCATGAATCTGCCAACAAACTTAGCTATATGATCAGCGAAAAACTCGCACAATTTGTCGCGGATACCCCAGTAAAATATGGCTGGAAACATCGCGCAATGCTACATGCACAATCAGGTATTAGCTCGGATATTGGTACCACACCTGCAACGCGTATCCCTTATGGTACAGAGCCGGATCCCGTGACCCATTTAATGACGGTAGCGCCTCATCATCAATTTTACACTTCAGGGATCAGCGATATTTTAACGGTTGATGAAACCATTAAACAGAATCCTGATGCGTTAATGCAACTCTGTTTAGGGGCATTTTCTTCTGGATTAAGAGAATTTACCGCCAACGTAGGGGGTAATGATTTAGTCCGTGTGACGGGTTATATGGTGCGTTTATCTGATTTGAAAAAATACAAAGAAGAAGGCTCTCGCCTTAATACCACTTGGTTAGGTGATGAAGCCACGGCAAATTGTCATATTGCTGAACGCAAACCACGAGTGATTAGCCATGAACAGCAGATGCGTTTCGATAAATAAAATACTGCCCTTCTCTTGTGTCGATGGCCCAGGCAATCGCCTGGCCATCTTCCTTCAAGGATGTAATTTGCGCTGTAAAAATTGTCACAATCCCTACACCATGGGGATTTGTGACAATTGTGGTGATTGCATTCCAACTTGTCCACAACAAGCACTTTCATTAAAGAATGGTGTGATAAGTTGGAACAGCGTCAGTTGTGAACAATGCGATACCTGTATTCAGCAATGTCCACGTCAATCAAGCCCGATGACTTTAACCTATACCGTTGATGAATTAATGGCTATTACACGTAAATATGCAGCATTTATTAACGGCGTAACAATAAGTGGTGGTGAATCAACGCTACAACTTCCCTTTCTTATTGAATATTTTAAAGCAATAAAACAAGCTCCCGATCTTCAGCATCTCACTTGCTTAATTGATAGCAATGGCACGCTTTCTATTAACGGCTGGCAAAAAATAGCCCCTTATATGGATGGAGCGATGATCGATTTAAAAAGTTGGGATAATGATATCCATACTTATTTAACAGGAAGAGGTAATCAACGGATTAAAGAATCAATTAAATGGTTAGCAAATAATAATTTACTTACAGAATTACGCCTTTTATATATTCCAGAAAAAAACCGATTACTTAGAAAATATTGAATTACTTTCCCAGTTTATTAATTCACTTGGTGAATCTGTGTTGATCCGTATTAATGCCTTTCATCAGCATGGTGTTTATGGTGAAGCTGTATTGGCAATCTGCCAATAAAGATGACATTCATCGACTGAAAATAGAACTTAAATAAAAGAAACAACACATTCATAAAAACACCTAACATATATTCATAATAAAATATATTAAATAAAATAAAACAAATTAAAAACTAATAATATCTAAAATAATTGAAATTAAATTTTTTAAATAAAACACTCTAATATTGACAGGTTTATACGTTCAAATTAATCTTCAAAAACCTGCAAAATAGACGGAGTCATTTCTTATGTTTATAAATAGAAATAAATTAAAAATTTCAATTATTATACCACTAATAATTACCCCTTCATTAAGTTACTCTAGATATATTACTTCCGAATTAATAGAAACATCTCCTATTGATTTTAAAT
>NZ_MIIZ01000633.1:0-6040 GCF_001743005.1 Shigella sp. FC1967
CGTTGTGTGAATTAGAATTATAGGTGGGGGAGAAAATTTATTTTTCAACCCCCAGAAGCGCGAAGAATACAACCTGATACGCCAGCGCCAGCGGCTTGTCTACTCACGGAGTTGGCTTGTTCTTTACTGTAAGGGCCTGATAAGACGCGTATCCAACCATCATTGCCTTTCGTTACTCGACTTTCAACCCCCGAAAAAGCCAGCGTTGCTCTCACTGATTCAGCTTGTTCAGTATTCTTAAATGAGCCGCATTGCACTAAAAAGCGTGCTTCAGTAACCGCTGATTTAGGCGGTGTAACAATCGCAGGTGCTGGCGGTTGTTGAGTTTGTACGGGCTGTTGTGTAACAGAAGGCGTTGTTGTTGCAGGTGGGGTTATCACCACTTGTGAGCGCGGTACTTCACCATTATAAGGCACTTCTGGCAGTTGTACGGCGGGTTGGCGCTTATCCGCTTCTATTTGTTGTAAGAAACGTAACTGCTCAGGCGAAAGTGTTGCTTTCGGATTAATCTGGCTACCCGATGAAGGATATTCAGGCAGTAAAGGTGTACCTACCTGACGATTTTCCAGTTCTTTAATATATTGCCAACGCTCTTGCGGTTTTGGCGGTAGGGTATTCGCTGGATGTTGCCCAGTGACGGTTGGCGTTGTTTCTACGGCTTCTTTTTTATTATGTGTAATAAAATAGAGGCCGCCGATAAACAGCGCCACAATAGCGATTGCCGCGATAAGCGTCGTTAAAGGCAACCCTTTAGCAGCCTTTTTGCTCTTACTTTTCGTTGTCTTTTTACGACGAGCAGATGTCTGCCCTCGTCCCACATAGTCTCGTTGTGCCACAGTTCGATTCGCTGATAATTAAAGGAATAGGTATCACAATCGATATGTTACTTAACATAGTGTGTTTTGCCTAGCTTTTAAGCCGACATACACTGTCTCTTATAATTAACTCACAATCTAATAAGCGAGAGCCGGGGGCAACAGGTCTACCTTGTAGTTGGTCGAGTAGTAACAACATAGATTCACGACCAATTTGATAACGAGGTTGTTCCATTGTTGTCAGTGCAGGTTCGCTATAACGTGTGATATCAAGATTATCAAAACCAATCACCGAGAGATCTTTAGGAAGCTCTAACCCTAATTTTTTTGCCTGCCACATCACACCAATTGCCATAATATCACTATGACAGAACACAGCCGTGGGTGGCTCCGGTAAAGAAATCAGCTTTTTCAGACTTTCTGCACCGCTTTCATGGGTAAAATCACCACGAATAATATAATCTTCACGCAAAGGGACACCTGTTCTACGCATAGCTTGAATATAGCCTTGTAAACGATAACGACATAAAGGCATATCTTCTGGACCTGTAATACACGCAATGCGTTTATGTCCCATTTGCTGCAAATAGTGCGTTGCTCTAAAAGACGCGGTCAGATTATCAATATGGACAGTGGGGAGTTCGAGTTCAGGTGCAAATTCATTTGCCATGATCATTGGTGGCAGGTTTCTTTGCTCTTCTTTGGAAACATCAAAAGGAATATGTGAACCAAGCAGTAACATGCCGTCAATTTGTTTAGTGATAATAAGATTAATAAAGGCATTTTCATGTTTTTGTTGATGTTTACAATCACCAATTAACACGAGATAACCATGTTGTGCTGCGGTTTCTTCGATACCACACACAACATCAGTAAAAAAGGGATCGCTGATGTTAGGTACGATCACAAGGATCGTTTTTGACTCGTTACGTTTAAGGTTTTTTGACAGGTTATGTGGGTAATAGCCCACATCAAGAACAGCCTGTTCAACTTTCTGACGGGTTTGTGAGGATACTTTTTCCGGATTCATTAAAGTACGTGATACCGTTGCGGTAGACACGCCGGCTGCAAGAGCAACATCTTTCATTGTTGCTTGCGTATTATCTTTATTATTCTGTTGCAAACCCCATACCTCCCTTTTGGATGGTTTAGTTAAACGATTGCTTTTTTATTGCAAAAAAACCGCCAATATTCAAAAAAGGATTTTATCGACGGTTTTTAATTCAAGAAATATTCTAAATTGTTATTCTACCCACTTTTTAAATAGATACTGTTACCTAGTTTGCATAAAAAGTGTGATACCAATCGTTTTTATGAGGTAGTTCGCAAATTTGATAAATAGTCTTGGGTTGTAACGAGTATTGGAACGAAATGGTATCCTCACGATAAGACTGTCTAAAATATATTCACTTTCAGTAAACAAGATCCTTAGCAATCAGTTGGGTCAACATCAATATTCCATTTCACTTTTTTACTCTCGGGTAAGGCGACAATCTGAGGATAAGTGATCGACATTAATTTTTGTAAATACCCTCGTGAAGGATGCTGGAGCAATAATTGCCAACGATAATTTCCACCGCGTTTAGCTTGAATAGCAGGAACGGGCCCCATTACCCATAAATTAGCATCTCGCATTGGATGTTGTTCAAAGAACTGTTTTAGCTGTCGTAAGAACTGAGGTGCACGCTGATTATTGTGATCTTCAGAGCGGATCATAATATGGCTAGAATAAGGGGGTAAAAAAGTTGCTTGTCGCTCTTGTAAAGCTTCCTTAGTGAAAGCGTCATAGCCTTTCTCTAATAATGTCAGCAATAGAGGGTGATCAGGTTGGTGAGTTTGTAGATACACTGCGCCTTGTTTACCCGCACGACCCGCTCGACCCGATACTTGTATATAAAGCTGCGCAAAACGTTCGGCAGCACGAAAATCACTAGAAAACAGAGCGCCATCAACATCAAGTAAAGCCACTAAGGTAACATCAGGAAAGTGATGCCCTTTGGCTAACATCTGCGTACCGATAAGGATACGTGAGCCACCTTGATAAATATCTTCCAGTTGTTGCTCTAAAGCGCCTTTGCGACTTGTTGTATCTTTATCAATTCGTGTCACTGGTGTGTCAGGAAATAATTCACCAATACCTTGTTCAAGTTGCTCAGTGCCTAATCCCACAGGTATTAAATTGGTTGAGCCACATTGTGGGCATTGTGCTGGAATTCGTCGCTGACTATCACATTGATGGCAACGTAACATGCCCTGTTTTTGATGGATCGTATAATAGTGATCACAGCGAGGGCATTCTGCTATCCAGCCACATTCATGACATAACAATGCAGGTGAAAACCCTCGGCGATTTAAAAAGAGCATGACCTGATTACCCGCATTAAGGTGCTCTTTTATCGCTTTAATCAGAATGGGAGACAGCCCTGTTGTCAATGATTGTCCTTTTAAATCAATTAAATGCTCTGTTGCGGGTTTTGCATCACCTGCTCGTTGAGTCAGAGTGAGTTGTTGATACTTTTTTTTGTTCAACATTAAAACTGGTTTCAATTGATGGGGTTGCGGTTCCCATCACGATAGGAATATTTTCTTGCTTTGCACGAAAAACGGCGAGATCACGGGCATGGTAACGCCAACCATCTTGTTGTTTATAAGAGCCATCATGCTCTTCATCGATAATAATAATGCCAAGGTGTTGAAACGGAGTAAGAAGTGCCGATCGAGTACCGATAATAATGGCATTATCACCTCGCTTTGCACGTAACCAAACGGCTAAACGTTCAGTATCATTTAAGCCTGAATGAAGTACATCCACTGGGGCATTAAAGCGCGCTTTAAAACGGCGAATTGTTTGAGGTGTTAAGCCAATTTCAGGCACCAGTACCAGTGCTTGTTTACCTTGTGCGAGAATTTTTTCTAATACACTTAAATAAACTTCCGTTTTTCCTGATCCTGTAATACCTAATAATAACCAAGGTGAGAATTGATCAGCCTGCGCGCTAATTGCACCTACTGCAATCGCTTGTTCGGTATTTAATTTAAAGCGTTCACCTTGAACCACAAGATCTTTATGCCAGTGTATAGGAGCAGGTTGAATAGGGCGGAGATCTACAAACGCTTTCTTTTTTAAGTTATTGAGTGTTGCTGTCGTGATCTCAAATTCATCAAGTTGATGGCGATATAAAGGTGTTCGGCGAAGTGCCGCTAATGCTTGTTGCTGTTTTTTCGCGCCTTTTAAACTATTGAGATCGAGATCCATCCCCTCTTCAGTGGCATACCATTGCCATAATGGCGTGAACTCTGCGGGTTTCCCTTGTCGTAATAAAATCGGCATGGCATGAAATAGCACTTCCCCTAAAGGATAGTGATAGTAAGCCGATGCCCAATTTAACATATCCCATAAAACACCAGGAAAGAGTGTTTCGTTATCAAGGATCTCATCAATAGGCTTTAGCTTTTCGATAGGAAACTCACTGTGTGTACTGAGTCCTTTGACAATACCAAGAGAGCGGCGCTTATTACCAAAAGGCACGATCACTCGACTACCAATAACAGGCGCGTCAATTCCTTCTGGCAACAGATAATCAAAAGAGGAGAATAGTGGTACAGGTAAAATTACCTGAACTATGGTCATATCAGGGTTTCCGAGAGTTTTAGCGAAAAGATGATCTTAAGAATATCACAAAAAGTGTGCAGATTTCATTGCGCGTTTCGCGGATATTCTGTATGATCCGCCCCCTTTGGTAGATAAATTACCAAACACTTAATTTCAATCAACACGACGTGTGGTGTTCGGCTGTGGGCTGAATGGCGACACGGCCTTAGTAGAGGTTTTCCATGCAAAAAGATATCCATCCTAAATACGAAGAAATTACTGCATCTTGTTCTTGCGGTAACGTTATGAAAATCAAATCCACTGCAGGTCATAACCTGAATCTGGACGTTTGTGACAAATGCCACCCATTCTATACTGGTAAACAACGTGATGTTGCAACTGGTGGTCGTGTTGATCTGTTCAACAAACGCTTCAAAATTCCAGGCAGCAAATAAGCTATTTGTTGTCACAAGATGTCAGCCAAGTCTGGCATCTTGTAGACAGTTCGGAATTGAAAAAAGCCCAAAGTTTTTGCTTTGGGCTTTTTGTTATTCTTTATCGTCCAAATTATGGTCACTTTGTATCATACTTTAACCGCTTGATTTTTTATTGGTAGTAAGCTTTCCTCTATCTCTATTCATTACCTAGCGTGCTCTCCCAATGATAAAATAGCATATCGCATATACCTCAAAGCGATAGCGCTCTTTTGTATGCGTTTTTATGTAATATCGTAGCCAATACTCGCGCTTTTAATAGTGACAAGACAGATCACAGCTGATAAATTATCTATTCATAATCCTATTCACTTATCTATTCATTAACCTATTTATAAGTAGCTAATATCATGACACAACGAGCAGAAGTCATACGAAAAATACTACGTAATGGACCTGAGCCAGCAAGGCAACTAACTAATATTATGAATATTAGTCAGCCAACCCTGTCTAGGGCATTAAAAATGTTGTCTAATGATATTGTTCAAATTGGCTCGGGTCGTTCTATTCAATATGCTTTACGTGATGGTTCGCGTGGCTTCAACTCTGTACCTATTTATCGCATAAGTGAAGAAGGTAAAATTAAGTTGTTGGGTAAATTGACACCAGTTTATCCAGCCGGTTTTGTTATGGAGCAGGTTGATAATGTCAATCGGTATAGCGAAGGATTGCCGTGGTGGTTATTTGATATGCGTCCACAAGGGTATCTTGGACGTGCTTATGCTGCGACTTATTCCGCTGAGTTGGGTTTACCACATAATCCAGACAGTTGGTCTGACACAGATATTATCAGAGCTTTAATTGCTCACGGTCATGATGCAGTGGGAAATTTGTTAATAGGGGAACAGGCAAAAAAACATTTTTTGACGATGCCGATGCCTGCTGCGGTTGCTCGTTCAACGACTTACCCAACATTAGCTCGAGCGGTTAGTTCAGGGGAAGCTCCTGGCTCATCCGCAGGTGGCGAACAACCCAAATTTTGTACCTATACCGATAGAGGCCATGTCATCGTTAAATTTACGGCTTCTGACAATAATGCTATCAGCGAGCGTTGGCGTGATCTCCTTCAAGCTGAGCATCTTGCCTTAAAGGTGCTAGGCGTTGAAACAGAAATTTTTGATTTTAAAGGGCAACGTTTT
>NZ_MIIZ01000634.1:0-6015 GCF_001743005.1 Shigella sp. FC1967
TTTTTTCACATCGACGAGCGTTACCCTGTCAGTACAGGAATAACAAGGATCAAGACTACCGATAATTAACGGTGCATCAGAGACAGTATTCCCTTGCAACATATAGCGTAATACTGGCCAGTTAGCATAAGTGGCAGCACGGCAACGCCAGCGGAATAATTTTTGGTTATCTCCCAACATACTCCAGTGAACATCTTCACCACGTGGTGCTTCAGTAAAGCCCAGAGCAAATTTATAAGGTTGATAAGTAAAGCCTTCCGTTAATAATGGGCCTTCTGGCAAGTTATCTAAGGCATATTCAATCATTGCCATTGAATCCAAAACTTCTTTAATACGTACCATCACACGAGAGAATACGTCGCCACCTTCATAACTAAAGAGTGTCAGAGGTAGATTGCCATAATCTGCAAATGGATGGTCAAAACGGACATCACGTTTAAAGCCACTCGCTCTTATCATTGGGCCTACTGGGCTAAAATCACGAGCCACTTTCTTATCCAAGATACCGACACCGACAGTACGTTGTTCCATATTGGGTGCAGATAGAAGTATATCCACTAATTCAGTGACTTCTTTGCGCATTTCTCTCACAAGTTGGATGGTCTTCAGACGCTGATCTTTTAAAATATCGCGACGAATACCACCAATTAAGTTCAAGCCATACGTTTTACGCGCCCCAGTGAGCATTTCTGCAATTTGCATTGATTTTTCACGAATACGGAAAAATTGCATAAAGCCAGTATCAAAGCCGGTGAAATGGCTAGCTAAACCAATATTTAATAAATGGCTATGAAGACGTTCAACTTCTAATAAGATAGAACGAATAGTATGCGCACGACGTGGGACTTCAATACCTAACGCATTTTCAACAGAGGTCACATACGCCACACTGTGAGTAAAACCACAGATACCACACACGCGGTCTGATAAGAAGGTGACTTCGTTATAACCCATTCGCGTTTCAGCCAATTTTTCCATACCACGATGAACATAGAACATACGGTAATCAGCATCGACAATATTTTCACCATCTACGAATAAGCGGAAGTGTCCCGGTTCATCTGAGGTAATATGCATAGGGCCAATTGGCACAACTCGCGCATCTTG
This sequence comes from Shigella sp. FC1967, assembly GCF_001743005.1. Classification (NCBI taxonomy): domain Bacteria; kingdom Pseudomonadati; phylum Pseudomonadota; class Gammaproteobacteria; order Enterobacterales; family Enterobacteriaceae; genus Shigella; species Shigella sp. FC1967. The sequence continues at coordinate 1,108 of NZ_MIIZ01000634.1, forward strand.
CTTACCTTCATTCACAAAAGGATAAGTTTCAACTTCGGTTGTTGGAGTGGGACGTTGACGATAATCCATCGCATCTTTACGCAATGGATACATCTCTTCAGGCCAGTCATCTGGAAGCACTAAACGGCGTTCATCCGGTAAACCAACAGGAATAAGACCATACATATCACGAATTTCACGTTCCCCCCACACTGCGGCGGGAACTCTTGGTGTCACAGACGGAAATTCTAACGTGATTGGGCTAACATGGGCTTTTACAACAACCCAACATTTCTCACCCTCTTCCATTGATAATGCGTAATAAACCGCATAGTCCCCGTTTAAACTACGTTCGTCATTACCGAATAAAACGGGTAACCAACCGCCTAAGCCGTAATACAGGTATTCCACCACTTCAGGAAGTGATTCCGTTTTTACTGTTATCGTCAATTGATCAGCGGTTTGTCTCTCTTCATCAAGAACGGCTGATGGAAACTTTTCACGAACTTTGGCAACGTAATCTCCGCCCAGTTCTTTTCCCTCTTTTCTACTGACATAATTTTGGTAGCTCACGTTACATCTCCTGAACCGATGTGGATGGACTGCTGATTAAAGCCGTTGGCCATGTATAAGTAGGTGACTCACTTTTATCAATATTCATCACGATATTAGCGGCATTTTCTAACAACTCACTGACAGGCTTAGGAATGTGAGTTCCCATTAACAGCATAAGTGCAATCAGAATGACCATTGGTAATGTGGTTAAAATTCCCAGTTCACCTTTAGCAACAACATCAGGTTTTGGACCAAAGACAGTTTTAGCCACCATACGAACCAGACCACCTAAGACGACTGTCAATAACAATAATAATAGGATAGTTAAGCCAATGTGCTGAGATGCTAAACCTGCCACAACAATCATAAATTCACTGATAAAGACGTTGAAAGGAGGCATACCGCCTAACGCTAAAGCGCCCCCCGCAAACAGAGCGGCACTTAATGGCATCACTTTAAACATGCCTTTCACGACATTTAAATCACGAGTCCCATATTTCAATAACACGTTACCTGAGCCACAGAACAACAATGCTTTCGCTAAACTGTGGTTTAAGGTGTGGAATAAAGCAGCCAAAATACCAATGGGTCCGCCAATTCCTAATGCAACAGCAATTAATCCCATGTTTTCCACACTGGAATACGCTAAAAGACGTTTCATATCGCGCTGAATAAGAATAAAGAACGCCGCAATAGCAACAGAGAGAAAACCAAAGATTAACAGTAGATTACGTGTAAATTCAGTACCAATTGCCGCATCAATAATGATGTAGTAACGAATGATGATTAACAGCGCACAGTTCAGTAACACCGCTGATAACAGCGCACTGACTGGGCTTGGTGCTTCACTGTGCGCATCGGGTAACCATGCGTGCATTGGGAATAAACCCGTTTTGGTACCGAAACCGATTAAAATAAAGACAAAAGCTAAATGCATCAGTGTTGGGTCTAACTGGTCTGTATATTTCAACACTTCAGTCCAGAAGATAGCCTGATCTGGATCAGGCATAAAGCTTGCGGCATTGGCATAAACCAAAATAGTACCGAAAAGGCCAAACGCCACACCCACACTACAAATGATGATGTACTTCCACGCAGCTTCCAGAGAAGAACGTTGACCATAAATTCCGACTAAGAATGCGGAGCTTAGGGTTGTTGCTTCAATGGCTGCCCACATTAAGATCAAGTTATTACTCGTAATGGCTAATAACATGGTGAATAAAAAGAGGTGGAAGAAACCATAGTAATTACACAAAGTGCGTACTGAAATTTCGCCCTCATTCACTTCGTGATTCATATAGCCAATAGAATAAAGCCCTGTTAAAAAGCCGATAATACCTAAGATGGCAAGGAATAATGCACCTAGGCTATCCACATGAACCCAATTAGCAGCAGCCAATATTTCGCCATGAGACATGACATCAGCCACAGTCCCTAATGCAGCGACCAACAATACGGTGATACCAATAGTGTGGATCCCCGTCACAACAGGACGCGCACCCGCTTTTAATAACGGACTTAAAAACGCCAGTATTGAAAATACCAACGGTGCAAACATTAAAATTGTTAACATGGTTGTTTGGTTCATCTCCTCACCCCTTCAGCGCGGTCAGTTGATCCACGTTCAGTGTGTTGAGCGTGCGGTAAATCTTACGAGCCAACACTGCCATAACAATCACAGCAAAGATGGCGTCAGTGGCGATACCGATTTCGACCAGTTCTGGTGCTCTCCACGCTAATAGTGCCAGTGTTAAGTGAGAGCCGTTTTCCATTAAACAGTAACCAAAAGCTTGTTTTAGGATATTTCGCTGAGTCACGATACAAAGTAGACCCAACATAAAGTGTCCTAGAGAAACTGCGAGTGCAGGTTTCAAATCAACAACCATGGGTATTTGAATTGGCTCAACCACAAACCAACTTAAAATGACGATAACAGCGGCCAATAACATTAAAAGCGCAGGGCTGATAACACTGATATTCGCACTAGGATCGGATAACTTACGGAATGCAAATCCTAAAATAAGTGGTACAAGCAGAACTTTTGTAAAGAAGGCGGTAATCGCCCAAAGTGTGAGTTGGTGTGCATCTAATGTATTGGCTAAAGTGACGAAAATCATCACTAAAACGAAAGATTGCAATGCATAGAACCAACATGAAGCAATCGGCTTTTTAGCGCCAATTACCAGTAGCGAGGTGATCATCATTAACCCCGCTAAATTGTTTACGATAAGTGCTCCAGTCATGATTTATCTCCCTTATCCTAGCCAAGTGACTGCGATAACACTGGATGCAAAGGACATCACAATCAGTATTCCAATCACAATTTGCATTGCCATAGGAACAGGTTGCCCTTCTGCAACTTCTGAACTTGGTTTGCCCGGAACAACACGACCAAACCAGTAGATAAACCAAGTGAAACTAGCAACAGACTCAATCAGTACTAGCACCATAATTGGTGTCATCACCCAGAAAACACTCGACAGTTCAAAACCTGCGGCAAAAATTGGGAATTTACTAAAGAAGCCATTCATTGGAGGAACACCTGCAATTGCTAACGCAGCAACACAGAAACCTACACCCAATAATGGATATTTATTAATTAACCCTTTTAAGCGAGGCAACATACGAGTACCACAGCTATAACTCAGTGCACCCGCAACTAAGAAGAACAAACTTTTCGCGAAGGCATGGTTAAAGATGTAAGCAATACCGCCTTCAAACGCTTCGCGCGGTCCAAAGATAGAAATAGATAATGCAAGGAAGATATACGAGAGCTGAGTGATAGTTGACCATGCTAACAGGCGTTTCATATCTTTTTGTGGCAGATACATCATAAAGCCATAAATCAACGTGATAACCGCCATGGTAATCCCCACCCAACCAATAAGATGAGGAACATCACCACCTGCTGACATAATTGCGCGAGCAAAGATGTAAACACCGACTTTTACCATTGATGCCGCATGTAAGTAAGCACTCACAGGTGTTGGAGCTTCCATCGCATCAGGTAACCAAGCTTGCAGAGGTAATTGAGCTGACTTACCCCAAGCGGCAAAGAGAATGCCACCAAACACAATCAGTTTGGTTGGTTCATCTAAAGTAGCAATGGCCGTTAATTCAAATGTCCCTGTACTCACAAACAAGGTTGCCGCCGCGAGATAAAGACCAATTGAAGCAACATGAGTGATCAACAATGCTTTCATTGCTGAGCGGAGCGATTTTTCAGATTGGTAGTAACCGATTAATCCCCAAGAACATCCCCCTGTAATTTCGAAAAACAGGAGTTGACCTAAAATAGTCGATGAAAGGACTAAACCTGCCATTGCACCAATAAAAATCAGTAAGAAGGCATAATAGCGACGAGTACCATCATGAGGATGCTCACGGTTGCCATTGGTCAGATAGCCAGTAGAGTAAAAACTCACCAACAATCCTAAGAACACAACAGCGAAAGCAATCAAAGTACTGACACGATCAATGGTAAAACCAAAGAGCGCTATATCACCATATTGTACTAGCGTAATTGTGGTATCGACTTTACCTTCAGCGAGGAACTGCCAACCTAAAACAACCGTTCCTAATGTGGCTAATAAAGCGAACAGTGTACATAACCACTTCGCCATCCGATTTGGCATTAAGGACGTAATCAACGCCCCCGCAAATGGGATGAGTAAGGTCGCAAGAGCTATATTTTCCATTGTAATCATCGCTCCTTATAGACCAGTTAAATAGAAAACAAGAGCCAGTGCCGCAACACCGAATCCTAACCATGTCACATGGTGAGTCAGTAAGAAGCGACCACGCGCTAAACTGTTTTCAACCAATGACGCTAATACAAACACCACTAACAATTTCACTGCCATTAACACTAACGCAATAAGCAGTGCAATAAAGGTGAATTCTGTGGCTTTACCGAAAGGAATAAAGATGGCTAAGAACAGTTCAGCCACAACGACTTGTTTTAAACCAAGACCCAATTTCACCATGGCGAAACCAGACCCTGAATACTCAGTTAATGGCCCTTCTTGTAGCTCTTGCTCAGCTTCCGCAACGTCGAATGGCATTTTGCCCATTTCGATAAAAGCGGCAAAAGCACAAGCTAATAAGGCGAGTAGAGTGGCCGTTGGTGATACCCAACCTTGAGCAAGTGTTGCACTAATCGTGCCGACGTTGGTTGAACCCACAATTAAAGCCACCACAATCAGTGATAACACTAAAATAGGCTCCACTAACACACCCAGTGTTAATTCACGGCTAGCACCAATACCCGCAAATGGGCTTCCTGAATCCAGACCAGATAAAGAGAAGAAGAAACGATAAAGTGCAAACAGATAAATCAGTGCGATAAGATCAGCGGCCCCCGCAAACAGCGAC
>NZ_MIIZ01000635.1:0-6007 GCF_001743005.1 Shigella sp. FC1967
AAAACGTGTCGTTTCAGCAAGCCATGAACGGCGACCATATTCAGCAAGATAAATCCCTGCAAGAATACCTAACGGTGTTCCAATCACTGTCGCCCATAAAATCAGTAATCCACTACCGACAATGGCATTTGCCAATCCACCACCATCGGTATTCGGTGGCGGTGTCATTTCAGTAAAAAGCGCAAGTGACATACCATCAAAGCCTTTGGTGAACGTAGAGAATAAAATCCACGTTAACCAGAAAAGACCAAATGCCATAGTCGAAATGGATAAGAACAGTGCGATACGATTCTTTTGACGACGCCAAAGTTGGCGTTTATGGCGTATGCGTAATTCGCTTTCAGTCTGAACTTGTAATGAAGAAGAGGATGTTTTGGACATATCAGCGCGCGCCTTCATTTTTTGATAAACGTAATGTCATAAACTTCGAAATCGCAAGAACGATAAAGGTGATGACAAACAGGATAAGCCCTAATTCCATTAATGCGGCCGTGTGTAATCCTGTTTCTGCTTCAGCAAATTCGTTTGCTAATGCAGACGTGATACTGTTACCCGGCATAAACAGCGAGATAGAATCTAACTGGTAGGTATTACCGATGATAAAGGTTACTGCCATCGTTTCACCTAAGGCACGACCTAATCCCAACATAATACCGCCGATAACGCCATTACGGGTATAAGGTAGAACGATATTCCAAATCACTTCCCATGTTGTACAACCAATGCCGTAAGCAGACTCTTTCATCATGACCGGTGTTTGTTCAAACACATCACGCATAACAGAAGCGATATAAGGAATGATCATGATCGCGAGGATAACGCCCGCAGCTAAAATACCAATACCAAAAGCAGGACCGGAAAACAGTTCGCCAACGATAGGAATGGAAGAAAGTACATTACCAACGGGCTCTTGGAAGTAGGTTGCAAAGAGTGGTGCGAAGACAAATAGTCCCCACATGCCGTAAACAATACTTGGAATAGCCGCGAGTAACTCAATCGCGATACCTAACGGACGTTTTAACCAATTAGGGGCTAATTCCGTTAAGAAAAGCGCGATACCAAAACTGACAGGAACGGCAATAATTAGTGCGATGACAGAGGTAACGATGGTGCCGTAAATAGGTACTAGTGCACCAAATTCCTGAGCAGGAGGATCCCACTCTTTTGACCATAAGAATGAAAGACCAAATTGTTGAATGCTTGGCCATGAGGCGAAAATCAGTGAAACAATGATACCTGTTAAAAGCAAAAGTGTAACCAACGCAGCTAGGCGAACCAGTGCGCTGAAAATAACGTCCCCTCGTTTACTAGGGGCCTTTATTACCGTTGTATGCTCGGCCATAAAGCCTCTTTTAATTTATTACCCCCTGTTTAGCAGGGGGTGAACGTTAACTTATCTCTTAATGATTACCAATTTTATTAGTAAATCGGTTTACCATTACTGTCTTTAATACTGGTTTTCCATGCAGCACGAATTTGTTCTACAACTTCTGTGGGTAATACGGCGTAATCTAGATTTTTCGCTTCTTGATTACCTTTGTCGTAAGCCCAGTTGAAGAAATTCAGTACTTCTTTACCTTTTTCTGCATTCTGCTGCTTCTGATGCACTAAGATAAAGGTGGTTGATGTAATCGGCCATGCATTTTCACCTTTCTGATTAGTCAGATCTTGTGCAAAGCTTTTGCTCCAATCAATTTTTCTTGCAGCAGCACTGAAACTGTCTGCTGTCGGAGCGATAACTTCGCCATCAGCGGTGACTAATTTAGTGTAAGCAAGATTGTTTTGTTTCGCGTAAGCATATTCAACATAACCAATTGAACCGGGTACACGTTGAACGAATGCAGCGATACCATCATTCCCTTTTCCACCTAAGCCTGTCGGCCATTTAACGGTAGAGCCAGCGCCGACTTCATCTTTCCAGACGTTATTGACTTTTGATAAGTAGCTAGTGAAAACGAAAGATGTTCCTGAACCATCAGCACGACGAATAACCGCGATATTTTGATCCGGTAATTTTACGCCAGGATTGAGTTTAGCAATGGCAGGGTCATTCCATTTTTGGATTTTGCCTAAATAGATATTACCGATAGTTTCGCCATCTAAGGTCAGTTCACCTGATTTGATACCAGGAATATTGACTGCCATAACAACGCCACCAATCACGGTAGGGAATTGGAATAAACCGTCAGCTTGTAATTTATCATCTGCTAATGGCGCATCAGAAGCACCAAAATCAACCGTATTTGCAATGATTTGCTTAACACCACCAGAGGATCCAATGCCTTGATAGTTAATTTTGTTACCCGTTTCTTTCTGATAGGAATCTGCCCATTTAGCATAAACTGGGGCAGGGAACGTTGCGCCAGCACCAGTCAGCGAGGTCGTTGCCTGTGCAGAAAGAGCGGTCATTGAAAACGCAGCGGCAATGACACTAGTCAGGGTGGTACGCATCAGTTTCATAATCCCTCCTGTGGGATAGGTAGAATAAATTTCGACATCTATCAACTTCGGTTACGGTACGCACAGACAATAGGTCAGTTTGATGACAATTAAATGTCTTAATTGTGACAGTTTTATGACAAAGCGAAAAAATGATGAAATATTTATAGGGGGAGAAAAACAGAATGGAAATGGCGTAATAAAAAGCCGGTCTAAGACTTGAAATCGAGTGGACTAATCATCCTCATCTTCACGTTCTTTTAATGGGAAGTTGGCACGAATTAATAATCCGCCTTTAACGCTATCATCAAGCTCAACATAACCACCATGAGCATCCATAATACGGCGAATGATGGACAATCCTAAACCTGCACCCGTTGAGCTACGTGCTTGCTCACCTTGAACAAAAGGTTGAAAAAGTCGTTGTCTATCTTCTTGTGGAATACCCGGGCCGTCATCTTCAACTTGGAACCACGCATATTCTTCATTTTTGCCACTTGAAATGCTTATCCAGCCATTGCCATAGCGAGTGGCATTCACAACCATATTGGCAAGTGCCCGTTTTACTGCAATAGGATTAGCGGTGATATTGATAGGTTCAGGATGAAGATGTTCTTCACTGATTTTTCCTGAATTAGATTCAGCTGAAATGACTTCTTGTAATAGATTATTCATATCACACAGTTCTAAAGACATCTCTTTACCTGTGCGCATATAGTCTAAGAACTGCCCAATGATGGCATCACAATCTTCGATATCTTTATTGATAGAGTCTGCAAGGTAACTATCTTCGGGGCTCATCATTTCCGTTGCCAAACGAATTCGAGTTAATGGTGTACGCAAATCATGGCTAACACCTGCCATAACAAGCGTTCTATCATTATCTAATGAGCGAATTCCTGACGACATTTGGTTAAAGGCACGAATAATTGATCGCATTTCAGAAGAGCCAGATTCAGGGATTGGAGGGGGAATAACCCCTTTCCCGATACGACGTGCGGCATACTCTACTTCATTGAGTGGGCGATTTTGAAAACGGCTATAAAGCCAGAAAAAAGCGACAACGATAATAATAAAAATAATCGCTTGGCGATAAACAGGCAGTAAGTAGTTTTGCCCTAATTCCGTCAGTGGGACTCGGATCCAAAGAGAAGGAGAGATATGTGTATTGACCCATAAGACAGGATATTCCAACGTATTCTCGATCCAAATTTCGGTTTCCCCTTCGAGATACTCAGTCATCTGTTCACTGAGTTCATCATTCATTTTTGCCCAATAGAGTCCTGCCTCAAGTGCGGCTTCCTTATCAAAGAAAGAGATACCCAATTCGTTATAGATTTTATTGCGTAATGCAGGGGAAATTTTTAGCGGAGTGCCATCGACTAGGATCAATTCTTCAGGCATTAATGTGCGTATTTCATACGCTAATACTTTATTAAATTGCTGCAGGCTTGGTCCAACAATAAGGTGCTGTACAACGATATAACTGGCTATCAAGCTAAAAAAAAGTAGCGAGATAACCAGAAATAACGAGCGTGTCAGTTTATTGTGAGGGGAAAGCCTCAGTCTTCTCATTGAGCACTGGTTCCATCAGGAACAAAGACGTAACCCAGTCCCCAAACCGTTTGAATGTAACGAGGGTGCGTAGGATCTTCTTCAATCATGCGGCGTAAACGAGAAATTTGAACGTCAATTGAGCGCTCCATTGCGCTGTATTCACGACCACGAGCAAGACTCATTAACTTATCACGAGAAAGCGGTTCACGAGGGTGTGATACCAGTACTTTCAATACAGCAAATTCACCACTTGTCAGAGGCATATGCTCTTCTTCGTGGAACATTTCTCGTGTACCAAGGTTTAACTTGAACTTACCAAAAGAGATAACGGCGTTATCTTGTGAAGGCGCACCTGGTAATTCGTTTGCTTGGCGGCGGAGAACTGCGCGAATACGTGCGAGTAGTTCTCTTGGATTAAAGGGTTTTGAGATGTAATCATCAGCACCAATTTCAAGTCCAACAATTCTATCAACCTCTTCCCCTTTCGCAGTAACCATAATAATAGGGATAGGGTTGTTTTGGCTTCTTAAGCGGCGGCAAATAGAGAGACCATCTTCACCAGGAAGCATTAAATCGAGCACAATAAGATGGATAGATTCGCGAGTGAGCAGACGATCCATCTGATCGGCGTTTGCGGCAGTACGGATTTGAAAACCCTGCTCTGTCAAATAGCGCTCTAAGAGTGAACGCAGACGTAAATCATCATCCACGATTAGCACTTTATAACTTTCTTGCATTTTTTAAGCTCCTGAAGTGCAAATGCTTTTGTTAGCGAATTCTATCATCGATAAGAATATTAAACCAAAACCAAAGAATAAATGTTAATAATTTATAGGTAAAACTTGTTCATTGGCTCAGCTAAAGTGAATAAAACTATTGATTTATCTTATTCCGAATTGTATTTGATAGATAATACGCAGTAATTAACTTCACCACCGGGTGTTTGCACACTAATTTCATCATCAACTTGCTTACCAATAAGCGCTCTGGCAACAGGGGAATCAATAGAAATCCACTGTTTTGCTGGATCAAATTCATCGGGACCCACAAGCCTAAAGGTTTTGATATTTTCGTTATCATCTTCAAGCGTGACCCAAGCACCAAAATAGACTTTTCCTTCTTGGCGAGGATCTGGGTCAACGATTTTGAGTTCATCAAGACGTTTTGATAAAAAACGAACACGTCTATCAATTTCACGTAATCGCTTCTTTCCATAAATATATTCAGCATTTTCTGAACGGTCACCTTGTGCCGCCGCTTCTGAAACTGATTGTGTGACACGCGGGCGCTCTTCTTTCCAAAGATATTTTAGCTCTTTGTCTAAGGCATACCAGCCATCACGGGTAATATAGTTACTTTTTGCCATTACGAATAAAAACTATCATCAACATTGAATTTCATAAAGGTACTATAGCGTGAATGTTAAAATAATCTGTTAATTTCCTCATAATTGTCGAGCTAGATAGGAAATTTGCCAAATTTTTTTAGTGCTCTGCGTGTATAATAGCCATCTTTTTTAACTATTCCTCTCGGTAGGTAAATATATTATGAATGAATCATTAAGCCGAATTATTGCAGATGAGCTCTCTGTTAAGCCCCAGCAAGTCCTTTCGGCCATAACGTTACTGGATGAAGGGAATACGGTGCCATTTGTTGCCCGTTATCGAAAAGAGGTCACCGGCGGATTAGATGATACGCAATTACGTCAATTAGAAACCCGCCTCGGTTACCTACGGGAACTCAACGATCGCCGCCAAACAATTTTAAAATCAATTGAAGAACAAGGAAAACTGACACCAGAATTGCACTCTTCAATTAATGCAACTCAAAGTAAAACAGAGCTTGAAGATCTCTATCTTCCTTATAAGCCTAAGCGCCGTACTCGTGGCCAAATTGCGATTGAAAATGGATTAGAACCTTTAGCGGATTTACTGTGGAATGAACCACAACATAATCCAGAAGACGCGGCAACTGCTTATATCAACACCGAAAAGGGTGTTGATGATACAAA
>NZ_MIIZ01000636.1:0-5990 GCF_001743005.1 Shigella sp. FC1967
CGTATTCCTGTTCAATATTTAGCAAATTTACTGACCGCTGGGGATACGGCACCTGTGTTATTAGCATTAAAACGCATGTTAGCGATGCGTCATTACAAAACGTGCTGAAACGGTAGAAGGAAAAAACTGACTTAAGTGCGTTAGAGCAAGTGGGGTTGACTGAAGCGCAAGCACAAGAGATGTATCGCTATCTGGCTATTGCCAATTATGAAGATCGCTTTGTTATTCCATCAAGCCATCGAGAACTTGCAAGAGAAGCTTTCCCAGAACGTAATGGTTGTGGTTTTAGTTTTGGTGATGGCTGCCATGGGAGTGATAGCAAATTTAATTTGTTTAACAGTCATCGCATTGATGCGATTGATATCACTTCAAGAACACCTCAGGATGAACGTCGTTCAGAGGAGAAAATATGATGATCTCTCTGAAAGTTATTTCTCATCTTTTAGATTATCCCACACAAGAATTATGGGATAACCGTGGCGAGCTTATTGATGCGTTACAGGAAGCCGATGAGCTTCCAGTAACACAAGTTGCAAAATTGATGGCGTTTATTCACGCGTTAACGCAACAAGAGTTATTAGATGCGCAATCTCAATACAGTGAGCTTTTTGATAGGGGTCGAGCACGATCACTGTTGTTATTTGAGCATGTTCATGGTGAGTCTCGCGATCGTGGTCAGGCAATGGTTGATCTGCTCAATCAGTATCAACAAGCGGGGATCACATTAAGTAGCCGTGAACTTCCCGACTATTTACCTACTTACCTTGAGTATTTAACACTTTTACCTGCAACAGAGTGTATTGAAGGGGTAAACAATATTGCGCCTATTTTGGCTCTGTTAGGTGAGCGTTTAAAACAACGAGGCAGTGATTATCACGCTCTCTTTGATGTATTGCTTTGTCTTTCACAAAGTGGGTTAGAAGCGTCACAACTCTCGGCTCAAGTCGAAAAAGAGCCGTTAGATGATACACCCGCGGCGTTAGATGCAGTGTGGGAAGAAGAACAAGTGACGTTTCTTGGCGAGGGTACGCAATGTGGCAGTAGCAATATTGTCCAACATCAGCGTCGTTTTGCACAAGAGACGGCAGTTCAATATCTCAATGTGGGGAATTCGTTGGGTACGGGAGCACAAAAATGAATTACATCAATATGTTATTTTTTGATATCTATCCCTATATTGCGGGTGCTGTTTTTATTATCGGTAGCTGGTTACGTTATGACTATGGTCAATATACATGGCGTGCTGGATCTAGTCAGATGTTAGACAAGAAAAACATGCGCTTAGCTTCTAACTTATTTCATGTGGGGATCCTCGGTATTTTTGCTGGTCACTTTCTAGGGATGTTAACGCCACACTGGGTGTATGGATCTTTCTTACCAATTGAATATAAGCAAATTATGGCGATGGTAGGTGGTGGTACGTGTGGTGTGTTAATGCTGGTTGGTGGGGTAATGTTATTAAAACGCCGTTTAACCAATCCACGGGTAAGAGCGACATCTTCATTTGGTGACATTATGATTTTAACGCTGCTGGTTGTTCAAGTTGCGTTAGGTTTGCTGACTATTCCCTTCTCTGCTCAACATATGGATGGTAGCGAAATGATGAAGCTGGTGGCTTGGGCACAATCTATCGTGACTTTCCACGGCGGTGCTTCAGCAAACCTTGAAGGTGTTGCATGGGTATTTAAATTGCATATCTTCTTAGGAATGACGATTTTCTTATTATTTCCATTCTGTCGATTAGTGCATATCTGGAGCGTGCCAATTGAGTATTTAACTCGTCGCTATCAAATTGTGCGTAATCGTCATTAATGAATACCCTTCTCCTGATAGTAAATTAGAGATCTTTTTATTGCGCTTATCTCACCCCCCGCCCGCGGGGGGTTTTTTTATCTCTTTTGCTTGCCTTAAAACATCAACAAAATTTTTTGAATGGTTAAAAGCAATAATCTTTAGATTCATTTAAGAATGGTTGCACTTATAATTCTTTTCAACGAAATGAATTTATATCAGACAATAAACAGTTAATTAAATATAGTGATATTTAATTAAATTTAAAGATTCAAAATCGATTATTTATTAATAATAAATAAACTTACTTGTAAATTTAAATTAATCTGAGTATTGCCATGTAAATTTGGTGCTATGATTTAATTGAGTCTTACCTCTATAAAACTATTGGAGATTATTATGAGCTTTAAATATCATCGTATTGATAAAAATAATGCCGCTGTTCTGTTGGTTGACCATCAAGCAGGATTACTCTCTTTAGTTAGAGATATCGAGCCTGATAAATTCAATAATAATGTATTAGCATTAGCTAATGCCGCTAAATACTTTAATCTACCTACCATTTTAACGACTTCTTTTGAAGATGGTCCTAATGGTCCTCTCATGCCTCAACTTGTTGAGATGTTCCCTGATGCCCCTTATATCGCTCGCCCAGGTCAAATCAATGCATGGGATAATGAAGACTTCGTCAAAGCAGTGAAAGCAACAGGTAAAAAACAACTGATTATTGCCGGTGTCGTGACTGAGGTTTGTGTTGCATTTCCAGCATTATCAGCACTTGAAGAGGGTTTTGAAGTCTTTGTTGTCACTGATGCTTCAGGCACTTTCAATGCTATTTCTCGTGACTCTGCGTGGGATAGAATGTCAAAAGCGGGGGCTCAATTAATTAACTGGTTTGGTTTAGCTTGTGAATTACACCGTGATTGGCGTAATGATGTTGAAGGATTAGGTACTCTGTTTGCTAATCATATTCCAGACTACCGTAATCTTATGACTAGCTATAATACTTTAACAAAAAAAGTAATCGGTTAATTTAAGTTTTATCTAAAAATTAGGGCTTATATTATTTTTCGACAAATATAATTTAATTGAATTTTAAATATATTAAATTATAGATATAAGTCCTTAATTAAAAACGGAATAGAAATGAAACGTCAAATATTAAAAACCACCGCTCTCGCGATGGCATTAAGTGTAGGTGTTGCACAGGCAGCTGAATATAAAGCAAGTACTGCTGAAGGCCCAATAAAAATAGTCAACTTAAAAGCCATGGAAGCACAAGTTCAAGCGAATATGGAAAAAGGTGCTTTTGGTTATATTCGTGGTGGTGCAGAAGACGAAAATAATTTACGTTCAAATACGTCTGCATTTGATAAAAAATATATTATGCCGCGTTCATTACAAGGCATCGAATTTTCTGACTTAGATTTAACAACAGAATTTTTGGGTATTAAATTAGATACGCCTATTATTCAGGCACCGATGGCAGCTCAAGGGCTTGCTCATCAACAAGGCGAAGTCGCCACAGCAAAAGGTATGGCAAAAGCAGGTTCTATTTTTTCATTAAGTACTTATGGTAATAAAACCATTAAAGAAGTGGCGGATGCTCAACCGGGTTATCCTTTCTTCTTCCAGTTGTATATGAGTAAAAATGATGCCTTTAACGAGTATATTTTATCTCAAGCAAAACAGTATGGTGCTAAAGGCATTATTATGACGATTGACTCTTCTGTTGGTGGTTATCGTGAAGATGATGTGAAAAATAATTTCCAATTCCCATTAGGTTTCGCCAACTTAGAAGCGTTTGCAAAAATCAGTGATGATAAATCTAAAACAGGTAAAGGGGCGGGTATTAGCGAGATTTATGCACAAGCTAAACAAGCCTTTACACCCGCAGATATTCAGTATGTGAAAAAAATGTCTGGTTTACCTGTGATTGTAAAAGGTATTGAATCACCTGAAGATGCCGATACTGCCATCAAAGCGGGCGCAGATGCAATTTGGGTTTCTAATCACGGTGGTCGTCAATTAGATAGCGCACCCGCAACAATTGATGTATTACCTGCGATTGCAAAAGTGGTGAATAAACGTGTTCCTATCGTCTTTGATAGTGGTGTGCGTCGTGGCTCACATGTCTTTAAAGCATTAGCTAGTGGGGCAGATGTTGTCGCGGTAGGTCGCCCAATTCTTTATGGATTAAATTTAGGGGGGGCTGAAGGTGTTAATTCAGTTATCCAACATTTAAATAAAGAATTAAAAATTAATATGATGTTAGGTGGCGCAAAAACAGTGAAAGATATTCAAGCCACTCAACTTTATACTGATGCAAGTTTTAATCAATAATTAGCTTATAAATTTAAAAATAATAAAACCCGCGTTCAATATTGAGCGCGGGTTTTTCTATCAACTTAAAAAATATTGTTAGTTTAAGAATTTATTTTTGGGTTGATGGTACTTCACCAAAACAGAGGTTATTTTGATTATTAATCCCTCCATCTGGTGAGGTATAACCTAAGCAACCTAACATCGAATCAAAGATATTGTGATGATAGAACGTGCGCTCCGCATCTTGATTACGTTTTAGATTATCAAATAACTGTTTATTTTCAGGTTCAGCTAAATAACTATCCGACATCCAAACTAAGAAAGGCACTTTAAATTGTTCAGGTGGGGCAATTTCTTTTGGTGTGCCGTGTAAGCCACCTTTCTCTGAAATAGATTCACCGTGATCGGAAGTATAAAATACAATGGCTTTTTTATCGCGTAATGTGTCGAGTATGCCATCAATAAAATAGTCGGTATAAAGAATCGAGTTATCATAAGCATTCACTAACTGCTCTTTTGTACACTCGTCATCCACATTTAAACATTCAGGTTGATATTTTTTGAATGATTCAGGGTAACGCTGTGAATACATAAAGTGAGATCCTTTAGTATGTAAAATCACTAAATGATTTCCTTTAGGATGCTGAGAAATCGCATTTGCCGTTTCAGCAATTAATAAGGTGTCATCAAGCTCTTTACCAAAGTTGCTATTTTTGGCGGTCATCATCTCTTTCATTGCGTAGTTATTTAAATCAAGTTTATTGTAAAACCACAACTCGCTTTGCATTGAGAACAGCTCTGATGACATACCTAGTTGGCTTAATACTGAGAAAATATTATTCTCTTTTAATGTCCGCTGATCGTTACTTTCAGTTCCATTTTCTCGTACAAACATACATTTTAAAGAGAGTTTTGTTGCGGTATCACAAGAAACACCTTGAAAGGCAACCAGATTTTTCTCTTGGCTTAATAGCGGATTGGTTTGGCGTTCATATCCTAATAATCCCATATGATCCCATCTTGCTGTTTCACCAATAATAAAGACAACATACACATCCTCGTTAGCCTTTGATGGTTGGTATGTGAAGTGATCGGCAGGATCAAAAATATTTTGACTATTAAACGTATCGTCATACTGCGTTATCGCGTATTGGAATAAAGGAATAATCCAATTTGTAGGTAAATAGGCATAACTTAAGCCACCACTATAGCTTGGCAAATCCAGATTATTTTTTATTTCATAGGCTTTTTGTTTTGAATCAAGCGTTTTTAAATAGGTAAAAACGGCCAGTGCAATCACTAGCATTTTGACCGTGTTTTTTAGCCAGATTTTTTTCTTTTGTTGCTTTGTTAGATTTTCCTCTGGTTTTTTACATAGCCAAATAAGCGTCAAGGGTAAAATAGATAATCCAATAATCCAAATAATCACATTGGGGCTAACTAGCTCTTTAGATAAATCTGTATCCGTAGTGAGTGTTGAAATAATAATGCCGTATCCAATGACGACGTCATAAAAAGAAATATAGTAACTTGCACAAACACTCACGACGAGAATAAAAGAGGCAACTATTTTAAAGAAAAGAGAGCCGAAGAAAGAGAGTAGTCGTAATAAAAAGAAGGTAAAGGCAATATTAACGGCAATTTCACCTAAAATATATAATGCATCAATGAGGGGGTTGTTTGTATTCTGTGTGCCGTATCGGCCAATGTAAACGGAAAGATTAAGAAAGAAACCAAGGTAGACAGCTAAAAAAAGGGCAATACTTTCTTTAGAAAACCGTAAAAACTTTAATTTTTTGCATATTCAGTTATTATCAATTTTATCGTATGTAGAGGTCTTTAAGACCGCGAAGTTGTTTTCAGGTTCAGTATTA
>NZ_MIIZ01000637.1:0-5984 GCF_001743005.1 Shigella sp. FC1967
AAATGACACGGAACAGTCTGATAATGATAATTTTGCGTATCTTAGTTTTACTTTATTTGGAGGCTAACTAATTATTAACTCAAGTAAATTTTAGAGATGAATACTCTGTTTGAAGCCAAAATAAATTAAATCATTAAAATAAAGATATTCAATAAGATAAAAATCAGCTAATAATAAAATAATAATTTTGAGGTAATATACGCACTTTTGAACACAAGGATGCGTCATGACAATTTATGACCTAAAACCCAAATTTCAATCTCTATTGCGCCCTTATGTTGAACGGTTATTCACAAAAGGGATCACAGCAAATCAGATCACACTTTCTGCCTTACTGTTATCCCTTGCCGTTGGTGGGTTGCTTTTGCTGTCCCCTTCTCCTCGTTTATTTTTATTACTCCCTTTTGTCCTTTTTTTTTCGTATGGCGCTTAATGCCATAGATGGCATGCTTGCACGAGAACATAATCAAAAAAGTGCACTTGGGGCGATATTAAACGAAGCCAGTGATGTTATTTCAGACATTGCCCTCTATCTCCCTTTTGCTTTTATTTTTCCACAGGCCTACTGGTGGATTATGCTGGCACTTTTTTTAATGATAATGACCGAGTTTTTAGGCGTTCTTGCCCAAACTATTCATGCTTCTCGTCGTTATGATGGACCGATGGGAAAAAGTGATAGAGCTTTTACTTTCGGTGCTATCGCGTTTTTTATCGGATTATTCCCCTCGCTGACATTATCAGAAAACACGCATTATCTTTTTATTATTATTAATTTACTACTTTTGTTGACTTGTTATCACCGAATTCATCGCGCATTAAAAGAAGCCACGATGACAGATAAAGATAAGGATACATCGTTATGAATCAACAACCGCAATATCACACTCAAAGGAATATGATTGAGTCTGAATTTACCACCAGCGATAAGACACCACTGTATTATCGCCATTGGCCTGCTCAAATTACCACTGAGCCCAAAGCAATTATTTTATTTCACCGAGGCCATGAACACTCAGGACGTGTTTCTCATCTAGTTGATGAGTTAGACCTTCCTGATTTTTCAATGTTTGCTTGGGATGCTCGTGGACATGGTAAAAATGAAGGCGCTCGCGGTTATAGCCCATCAATGGGAACATCAATAAAAGATATAGACGAATTCGTTCATTACATTTCATCTAACTATCATATTCCAATGGGGAATATTCTAGTCGTTGGTCAAAGTGTCGGTGCTGTTTTAGTTACTGGTTGGGTACACGATTACGCCCCAAAAATTCGGGGAATGGTGCTCGCTTCCCCTGCATTTAAAGTAAAATTATATGTTCCTTTTGCACGTACTGGTCTTGCCTTAATGCAAAAAGTTCGCGGCCTTTTTTACGTCAATTCGTATGTGAAAGCCAAATATTTAACCCATGACCAAAGCCGTATCAACTCTTTTAATCAAGACTCACTGATCACTCGCCCTATTGCCGTCAATATTTTATTAGAACTTTATAAAACGGCAGATCGTGTTGTTGAAGATGCAAGTGCGATTACCTTACCAACACAGTTATTTATTTCAGGCAATGATCATGTAGTTCACGCCAAGCCCCAACATCTTTTCTATGAACGTTTAAATACCCCTATCAAAGAAAAGCATGTCTTACCCGGTTTTTACCACGATACTTTAGGTGAGAAAGACAGAGTTATTCCTATCAATAAAATGCGTAGTTTTATTGAAACCTTATTTGCACAACCACTTTATCAGCATGATTATCAACATGAAGATACGTGGAGCCATAGTGCTGATGTTTACCGCGCATTACAGACTCCCCTTCCTAAATATTGTCCCAAAAGACTTTATTATAAAGTACTTAGCCATTCTATGAGCACATTAGGTAAAGCGTCTGAAGGTGTTGCTCTGGGATACGATAAAGGTTTTGATTCTGGATCAACACTAGATTATGTCTACCGAAATCAACCCCAAGGGAAAGGATTGTTTGGTCGTGTTATTGATAGGCAGTATTTAAATAGCATTGGTTGGCAAGGTATTCGCCAACGTAAAATCAATATTGAAAATACGATCCGCTACGCAATTCGCCAATTAATACACAATAATATGCCTGTGCATATTATGGATATCGCAGCAGGACAAGGACGCTATCTTTTTGATGCGGTTAATGATTATGGTAAGGTCGATTCTATTTTAATGCGCGATTATAGTGCCATTAATGTCGATCAAGGCAGGATAGCGATTAAAGAGCGTCACTTAGAAGATAAAGTGCGCTTTGAAGAAGGTAACGCGTTTGATGCCGAAAGCTTGAGTGCTGTTTCGCCACCACCAACGTTAGGTATTGTCAGTGGACTCTATGAATTATTCCCTGAAAATCATCTGCTAAAAGAGTCTTTAAAAGGGCTATCGCAAGCCATCCCTAGTGGTGGTTTATTGATTTATACCTGTCAACCTTGGCACCCTCAACTGGAAATGATTGCGCGTGTATTGCCAAGTCATCAAAATGGGCAGCCTTGGATCATGCGTTGCCGTAGTCAAGGTGAAATGGATGCTTTAGTCAATGAAGCAGGATTTGAAAAGTTAGATCAACAAATTGATCATTGGGGTATTTTTAGTGTATCGATAGCAAGACGTCGCTAACGGAATACACCATCAACAACTGAGCTATCGTTATATGGCAACATATAGCGATAGTTTTAAATCGTTGTAAAAATAGAAACAAAAATACAGAAAGGAATTTTAGTATGGGTGGAACCCAACACACTCAAATAACATCATCGAGAAAAAGTATCTGGCTTGCTGGTATTGCATGGTTGTCTTTTCTTGCCCCATTTTTCTATTTAACTTATATGCAAGTTAATACTTATACTTCCACTTTATCTGATGTTCCTTCTTTTGTTTATTCGTGGGAAAAAGCGATCCCCTTTTTACCTTGGACAATTATTCCTTATTGGAGTGTGAATATTGCCTATGGTATTTCACTGATTATTTGTACAACGCTAAGAGAACAATTTATACATGGGCTACGTTTAATTGTAGCCTCGCTTATTGCTTGTGCGGGTTTTTTATTATTCCCTTTAAAATTTAGTTTTATTCGTCCAACAACTGAAGGCGTCTCTGGTTGGTTATTTACCCAATTAGAAGGTTTTGATTTACCTTATAACCAAGCCCCTTCTTTACACATTATCTTATTGTGGATACTTTGGTTACGTTTTCGCGCACATACGCCTAAATCATGGCAATGGTTTTTAAATTTCTGGTCATTGCTTATTGCAATTTCTGTACTGACAACGTGGCAACACCACTTTATTGATATCATTACAGGCTTTGGTGTTGGCGTGTTTATTTGTTATTTATTACCAATAAACGCCCATTGGAAATGGCATTTTACCGGCAGCAAACGTAGTTTACGTATTGGTAAAAATTATGCGTTATCAGCGATGGTGTTTTATCTGTTATCTTTTGGCTTACAAGGTTTCTTTTGGATCTTTCTTTGGCCTGCAATCACATTAACTTTTGTGACTTTGGGTTATTTAGGGGCTGGCGCTTCTATCTTTCAAAAAAATGAACAGGGTGAAATCCCTCTTTCCGCACAGATAATCCTATTACCTTATCGTTTTTTTGCTTGGTGTACTTATCGCTATTATCTAACTCGTTGCCAAACACCCAGTTTCGTGACTGAAAACATGTTATTAGGTGGGCGCCCCCTCTATAAATTAAAAGCGAACGCAGTCTTTGATTTAACTTGTGAATGGCCAAGAAACAAATTTAGCCGAAATCAGCTTTATTTAGCCCAACCTCAAATCGATTTATTACCATTATCTCCTGATGATATCAGCAAAGCCATGTTGTCTATGGAACGACTCAGCCAAGTAGGTACGGTGTATATTCATTGCAAATTAGGCTATTCGCGCAGTGCCACTATTGCGGTTGCATGGCTAATTTACAATGGTAATGTAGATACTTTAGAAGATGCAATAAAACAGGTGTATCAAGCCCGTCCTCAAGTGATTTTAAATACAGAAACACAAGAGGCATTACAAATTTGGTATTCACGTTTCCAACAAAATAAATAACGAGGCAACGATGTTGACAACAGAAACGAGTGGTAACGTCATTTTATCTTTAACTCAAAGTTGGCGCTATTTACTGCTGTTATCACTATTACCTTATATCAGTACATGGCCTGTGTTTAGTCTTCACTTTCACAATAAATTAGCTTTCTTTGTTGCTTCTCTTTTATTTTTATTTACGCAATATCACCTTTTTCGTTTATGGCTTGATAGCCACTTTTTTCGAGATCTTTATCGCTCTAAAGACGATGTTAGCTTTGATGAAAGTCTCTTGATATTGTTTCCTAAACGCCTTAAAAAACAGACGATGAAAGCCCGCTGGCTAGGTGCTAAACGTCTATTTTCTTTTGCCGTGCTTGGCGTTTCAGTTCAATGGATATGGTGTTTGGCTATGCTATTTTTTGGGCTTTTTAGTTATTAACATGCTGATGCCAATATTTATTAATCATATAAAACAATATGTTATAAGAATATATTCTAAGGGGGTATATCCAATCAATTGAACCTCTCTATCGGAGTAATTCTTTTCTCAAAAAAAATGACTCGTGTTACTATCATTTACCTTACAAATGATTTGTTATGAGTATTATGGAAAACACCGCACCACACACATCGCTAAGCAAAGGCCTTATTTTACTTATGGCAGTTGCCACAGGTATGGTTGTTGCCAGTAACTACTATGCACAACCTCTACTTGATTCAATCGCAAACTATTTCCACATATCACCTACTTTGGCTGGATTTATTGTCACTACGGCACAATTAAGTTATGCCCTAGGGTTAATGTTATTAGTGCCTCTTGGCGATATCTTTGAACGTCGCTCACTCATAATTACCATGACATTAATTTCAGCGAGTGGTCTACTAATTACCGCTATGGCATCTAATATTTGGATGATGTTAATCGGAACAGCACTCTCAGGCATGTTCTCTGTTGTGGCTCAAATTCTTGTTCCTTTTGCTGCAACGCTTGCTGCGCCTCATCAACGAGGAAAGGCTGTTGGAACGATTATGAGTGGCCTTTTACTCGGGATCTTACTCGCAAGAACCGCATCTGGGTTAATGGCGTCATTTACTAATTGGCAGGGTATTTTCTGGGTAGCGAGTGTTTTTCTGGCGATTTTAGCTATCACTTTATGGCGCTGTTTACCCACTTATAAAAGTAAAACATATTTAAATTATTTCCAATTGTTAGGGTCTATTTTCAAATTATTTGCAACAACGCCGGTATTAAGAACTCGTTCATTGATTGGCGCACTTATTTTTGCTCACTTTGGTTTATTGTGGACCTCAATGGCCTTTTTTATTAGCTTCTGATCCTTTTTAATTACTCGGATGCTGTGATCGGTTTATTTGGTCTTGTGGGTGTCGCGGGAGCATTAATGGCGGGTAAGGCAGGTGTATTAGTTGATAAAGGGAAAGGCAAAAAAACCACTACGATAGGATTAATCATTCTCTTTCTTTCTTGGGGGTTTATCATTATTGCACCTCATTATCACTGGGTTGGACTCACCAGCTTTATTATTGGTGTTGTCTTGCTAGACTTAGCTGTTCAGGGTGTTCATGTCACCAATCAGAGTACTATATACCGTATATTGCCTGATGCTAGAAATCGCCTGACTGCTGCTTATATGACAAGCTATTTTATCGGTGGGGCATTAGGATCTTTACTCTCGGGCTATGCTTATCATCAATATGGATGGACAGGTGTTTCTATCGCGGGATTAATCATTGGTGTTATCGGTCTTATTGTGTGGTTTTTAGGTTATAAAAATGATCCAATAATCCATGTCGAATAATTTTCAGACCCAAGGATGGGCTATATTATTCCTTCAATCTCACGCTAATCAGAATAAAATGTAAATGTTTTAACAGCGTGATTACTATTAATGTATATCATCTATCTCATTCTTTTATTTAAG
>NZ_MIIZ01000638.1:0-5980 GCF_001743005.1 Shigella sp. FC1967
TAACCTCCTGCAAGGCCAGCTAACAACCGCAGTCCGACTAATTGCCAGATATTTGTTGCCAGTCCCATAAGTGAAACCGTGATAGCCATTCCAAAGCTGGCTCTCACGAGCATCGACTTGCGTCCATATCTATCACCGAGTCTTCCCCAAACTGGGGCAATCAACCCGGCAGTAATAAATGTTGCGCTGAATACCACACCAGACCATTGAACAATCTCAGCATGACCGTGAACACCAAGTTCTTCGACATACAAAGGCAGAAATGGTAGCATCAGAGTCATTGCAAAGACGGTTGAGAACGAGCCAATAAAGCAAACAATCAGGTTTCTCTTCCAAAAGTTGTTATAAAAAGGAGTCATAAAAACGCTCTTTTTTTGGTATACCAAATTGGTATACCATACCGATAGCGCATCTTACTGTCAATTCACGGGAGAATATTGTCGTTATGAGCCAGGCATCAGAAGTTGAAAACCAATTAAGAAAATTGATACTCAGCATGGATCTAGGACCTGGAGAACGGCTGACTGAGCGCTGGGCTGAAGCAACGTTTAACGCATCTCGAACGCCTGTGCGAACCGCATTACAAAAACTTGAGTCAGAAGGTTTGGTCTGTCGAGAAGGGTTACGTTGGTTAGTGGCACCTATCGATGTCGATGAAGTTGAACAACTGTGTATTTACCGAGAAGTACTTGAAATTGCAGCATTAAAACTTTCAATCAAACAGATGACAGCAGAACAACTTAACATTCTGGAAAATCTACTCAAGGGGAATACTGTTGACGCTGCGGAAGAGATAATGGACGATGCAGGAACACGATTCCATCTTCAGCTAGCCCATTATTGTCAGAACGCGTTTATCATCGAAGGAATAAGCGATTCCCTGCGCCGACTTTCACGGGCACGATGGCTCGACAAAGCACCATCAAATCCCGCCTGGGAGGATCATCAAGAAATAATAACTGCACTTAGATTGCAAGATACTGAGAAAGCCGTAGAATTACTCGCCATTCATCTCAGAGAAAGCCGCCAGCGTCTTCTGGAAGCAATTAATTCAAGCAGACGTAGCTTAAGAGCGAGAGGTATTGCCATAACCTGACCATATGGAGCGTTTTCGCTACAAAATAAAAAGATCCGCTCCTCGCTCAAAGCAAACGGTCAAGAGCAGTTTTACTCTTTTAAGTTTAAGTAAATACAAATGATGGCCAGCGTTTACTCTGTTGGTTCATCTACTGGCTCTAATCTATTCACCTTTATCCACCCATGTGCGTCACCATATCCAACCAATAGCCAATCATTATTATCCCCATCAACAGGCTTTGTCGCTCTCATCCCATTGATTTGAAGAATATCTCCGGGTACTACAAACCAATTATTGTGGCGGCATTTTTCTGTCGGCGCCGCATGAAAATAGGCTCTCCCTTTTCCTACTACACGCCATTTTGGTGACTGTGCAATGAAGGCTTGAAGTCGGATAGTATTCAAAATTTGATGACACTCCTCCTCTTTTTTGAGGCATGACTGCATTCTTTGCCCTTTAGAATGACTGAACGTTAAGGCCTCACCGGTGCTTACATCTTGCAGTTGGTTTCTTTTCAGATCGTATGAAACCCACCCTAACATGCCTGCACCAGGGGATTCATTGGATGGTTTTTGACTTTTATCAGAAAGCTGAATTATCAGTTTGTCTTGCTCACGCCTATCGATAAAAAGATCAAGCCTATCTGCAGTGACACGTTCCACTCGAATTAATGCATGGTTACTACTGACGATTAACTTAATTAACTCTTGGCGGCAGTCAAACAATTCTCCTGAATAGGAGGCAGACATAGTACCATCGTCATCAACATCATCAATTGCCATTGATGGAAAAGACGCCAAACTTAGATTGAGGCAAAAAATTAGCGTTAGAAAACGCATACAAATTCCTTGATTGTGAATTGTTACAAAATTTCTATAAGTTCAAATTCCTCAAAGATAAGCTCCATTTCTTCAGAAGAAGAGCCCTAGCGTTCAAAATAATGCTTATGGCCTTCTCTGTCCAATACGCTAGGCTTAAATCTCCTTCACCTTCTTTACTGGCGAGTTCACTCGTCATTTCATTGAAGCGAATGACTTGCATCTTGAGAGTTCTGATTACGCTCATTGGCTGTTCGTTTCCATTAAATTCATCAGCACTATTTTCAAGACGAGCAATAGAATCGCTATCTTATTTAGACTGCCAGTAAAGTGGTGAACTGAACGCGTCTATGTAGTAATCGATAACTGCCCGAACGTTCAGTGGAGGGTGGCGGGCATTTGGGTAGATTGCCGCGATATGCTGTGGCTCGGTTTTTATAGATATATCCAGATCCGGCAACAGTTCGACTAGATCGCCACTCTTCAACCGGTCTCCAATCAGCCAGTCAGGAAACAGCACAATTCCCATTCCTCCGAGTGCGGCAATCAGCAGGGTTTCAGCATTATTAGACGACATCAGAGGTGAGACGGGATAGTGCACCCATTCCTCTCCATGCCTACGTAGCAGCCAGTGGTTTGGTCCTGACGAACCGCGATAGACCAGGCATTTATGATGTGCGAACTCTTCGGGTGAGTTTAGTCTACCGTGGCGGCGGATGTAATCCGGTGACGCAGCAAGATGATAGAACTGCTGGCCAAACACGCGCGCATGAAACGAGGAGTCCGTCAGCACTCCAATTCGGAAAATTACGTCAGCCGCCTTTTGGTGTGGATCGATGTAATCATCAGTCAGCGTAAGTTCAATGCTAAGCCGAGGGTATCGATCCGCCAAGCTGGGTAACGCGGGTGCTACATGGCGCTGTCCAAAGAACACCGGTGCGTTTATGCGAACCATTCCAGAAGGCTCAAGCGTTCTCTCGTTAAGTTCTCGTCGCGCTTCCTCCATGTTGCTAGTCATGGCCCGCGCATAGCGGACAAAAATATGGCCACTTTCCGTCGGAATTA
Organism: Shigella sp. FC1967; assembly: GCF_001743005.1. NCBI lineage: Bacteria > Pseudomonadati > Pseudomonadota > Gammaproteobacteria > Enterobacterales > Enterobacteriaceae > Shigella > Shigella sp. FC1967. Next base: position 2,962 of record NZ_MIIZ01000638.1, read on the forward strand.
TCGCACGGGTATTACGGTAAAAAAGCTGCTGCCCGAGCATATCCTCTATCTGATGGATGACGCGCGATACCTGAGAAGCTGATATCCCTTCCCGCCGTGCCACTACAGAGAAATTCTGCGTTTCATAAACATCTATAAAAATCAGTAGGGTACGAATACTGATGTTTCCAAGTTTATTCATTAATGCATATCCTGCACAAGTGTTTATCTTATTGTGGCATTTTTCTCATCTATGTAAAGCTGTAATCTTCTCCACCTAGACAACGGGAGATTGATTGCTATGCAGCTGATATTAATTTTTATCGTAATTGCCGGAGGTATGGGACTGTCCATAGAGGCAGGATTGCTTGGACCTCTTGGTGGGGAGGTTGGTGATCTCTGGGCTACTTTCAGCATATTTGGTGTGGGCGCGGCACTGACCTTCTTGCTGATGCTTTTTTTCAGCCCACGTACCAGCCCATCATTCTTTGCACAGCCTTCGTGGTATCTGCTTGGTGGTGTGCTTGGGCCAATTTACGTCATCATCCTGACTGTAGCAACACCAACAATCGGCATCGCTATGACTATGATCGGCATATTGGCAGGTCAAGTCTTTAATAGCCTGATTATTGACCACTTTGGCCTGTTTGGTTCGTCACACAGGAAAATTGACAGAAAACGTATCATCGCGCTGTTTTTCATCATTGCAGCGCTGGTTATGGTTGCACAGGAGTAAATTAACATTATGACTATTATCATGATCCTTCTCGCCGTCGTCGGTGGTGCTATGTTGAGTATCCAAGCGGCTATCAATGGCCAGCTGGGCAGCAAGGTCGGCGTATTCAAAAGTGCGTTCCTGACATTTTCTGTAGGCGCGCTGGTGACGGCGTTGCTGATCTTTTTTTTCGAGCCCAAACACGCTCTGACTTTGATGGATGTGCCTAAATGGCAATTGCTAGGCGCAATATTTGGCGTACCATATATCGTTATTATGGTTCTAGCCGTTCAACGTATTGGCACAGCAGTTGCTACGGTCGCGGTCATTTTTGGCCAGTTAACCATGAGCATGCTGATTGATAACTTCGGCTGGCTAGGCAATGAGGCAATCTCGTTCTCCTTAAGCAGACTTAGTGCCGTTATCTGTTTGGGTATCGCACTTTTTTTCATTTACTCTAGCAGCAAGCCAAAAGCCGTACCGACGAAAAAAAATCTGCAACAGGAAACCGTTAACACATAAATGTGACTGCGCCCCGCCCTGTCGTGAACTGCACCCCAAAAGTTGGACTCTTTTAGTCTAAATTGAAGGGTGCGTTTTTATGTTAAACCATGCACATGATTTAATCCGAAAATAAGGGGATCTGTCACTATCAAATCAATACAATTCTCTGGTAACGCTTTCAGCACAATCAATGCGTCATTATTATATAATTGCATCTATATCCTTTATTGAGGCAACAAAAAAGCCAGAAATTATCAAACTTCTGACTTGTATTTATATTTAATATAAAAGGGTGCAAAAACAGGTGGTAATTTATAGCTCTTTTATTGGATATGTTTTTTCCGTTTTAGAACCATCACTATAAATTTCAGAAATCGTAATGTCCCCGCCATTTACTGAATATTTCACAATGCTATCTAAAGGATCATCCCTCCATCGACCAATACTATCAGCATTATTTGATGCCCAAATTACCTTTTCACCGTTTAGCTTGCATTTAATAGCCCAGCGACTGTTATCTACTGAACGAATGTAATGAACATAAGCAATACCGTTTTCAATAGTCTCTAATTGCATAATCTTATGATCTCGACCAAACATAGTTGCCGCAGAAGCTTTACATACTTGCCCTACATCAACATTTTGTGCAAAAACAGAAGAACTAAACAGTAGTGATAATAATAAGATTTTTTTTCACAAATTTAATCTCTCATTTAAGATAAGTCATTATGTATATCGTCAATTAATCGAAAAGCTTTATCTTGAATTTTTATTTATAAAGTTATTATTCAGTCTTATCTTTATCTAGGGCTTATTAAGTGTAAATTTATCTTTTATGCAAGAAAAATATGAACTGATAGCTTTTCTTATAATATAAAGTCTTTAATCAATTCTTTTATATGTTATTACGTGATATTGATTGGGGTGAAGGAATACCCGCTTCCTTTCATGAGCAACGTTCATTATCAAGAACGGTTTATATCGAAAACAGGGTATCGATACGCAAGCTTTATTAGGGCATGCCACTCAAGCACAGACAGATCGTTATAATGATGTTCGTGGCAAAGAATGGATAACCATCGCGTGTTAATCTTATTTCTGACTTTATTTTAATTCATAAGATAATCTGCAAATGATAATTTTCGCCACGTTTATCATGCGGTTTGCAGATTATTTTCTTTCTTTTTCATTTTGCCATAAATAAAGCCTTATCGCCTCTTTTAAAGTATTGATTTTAACACTTACGTTTTATTTATTGTTTGTTTGGTTTTGCTACATTAGGCTACTTTTAATACAAAAATACGCATCAACACGTTACACGCACTCATAAAAAATCCTGTAACAAAAACGAACCCTTAAGTTCCCGTAATCAATTCACAACGCTAATTATATTATATATGTTTGATAATCGCGTCACCGAACTCGCTACATTTCAGCAGTTTAGCGCCTTCTAACTAACGTTCGAAATCATAAGTGACGGTCTTAGCAGCAATCGCGCCTTCCATACCTTTAATGATTAAGTCAGCAGCTTCAGTCCAACCCATGTGGCGTAGCATTATATAAAACTGCCATCATTAACTATTTGTTTATTAAGGCATATTCACACTTAATAGGTTTAAAAAGACGATGATTGTACCTTTTTTATAACTACTTGATTACCATAATGCTTTTATTGGTTTTGATAACTGCAAGTTAGAAATATAAATAGCTTTTAATGATTATATGCAGGAAAAATACTAGTTGAAGAAAAGAATAAACATCCCAATTAAGATATATGGTACAAAAACATAAAGAACTCACTTTTTTATCAAAAAATAGTTA